>JAJQIE010000012.1:3854-7956 GCA_021199395.1 Lachnospiraceae bacterium
GGTCTGCTTTCGGCGGGTGGATATCAAGCGCGTTCATGTATTTCTCGCAGTTTTTCTGCTTTTTCGCAGAATCCACAAAAAATCCGCTCATATATTTTTCCAGGCTTGAAATAGCCATATTGTCAATATTTGTAGACAGAGTCAGAAAACCCTGTGTCTTTCGATCCTCCGGGAGAAGTCCGATCCCCTGATGCAGCGCGTCGCTGGAATTTCTGAAGCGTACCTCTTTTCCCTTCAGCCAGAGCCTGCCGCCCGATTTTCCGTCCACACCGCAGATGGCCCTCATCAGCTCAGTCCTTCCTGCTCCGACCAGACCGGAAAAGCCAAGGATTTCACCCCTGTGCAATTCAAAGCTGACGTCGCGGAATTTTCCGCCGCTGAATTTCTCCACCTTCAGCACTACCTCGTCGGAGGACATATTCGGCATCGTCCTTGTCGCTGAGGCCTCTACCTCACGACCGACCATCAGCCTGATCAGCTCCGAGCGCTCCGTTTTATCGACGTCGACCGTCTTTATCATGCTGCCGTCGCGCAGGATCGTAGCGCGGTCGCAGATCTGAAATATTTCCTCCAGGCGGTGACTGACGTACAAAATTGTGATCCCATTCGCTTTTAACTGGCTGATTACCCGGAAAAGCTTTTCGGTCTCTTTGATGGAAAGGGAAGCCGTCGGCTCATCAAAGGATATGATCTTGGAATCATAATACAGAGCCTTCGCGATCGCCATCATCTGCATTTCACCCGCGGAAAGCATATAAGCCTTTGTCTCTGAACGAAAGCTGCAGCCCAGCTGATCCAGGATCCCGTCTACTTTCTGGTTCAGTTTTTTGCGGTCAACCAGCCCTCCTTTGACCGGCTCGTGGCCGAGAGCAACGTTTTCACCGACACTGATATCCTTTACTACGTTTGTTTCCTGATGTACCTTGGAAATTTTCCCATTTATGATAGCGTCATTCGGATTTTTAAAATGCACAACCGAATCAAAGAGCTTTACATCGCCCTCGTATTCCGTGTATATGCCGTGCAAAATATTCAACAAAGTCGATTTGCCCGCGCCATTTTCTCCAATTAAAGCATGGACTTCTCCTGCATGAATAGAAAAACTGATATCCTTCAGAACATGGGCGCCTGGGAAATATTTATTGATTTTTTCAAATACAACTGCTTCTTTCAATGCTCTGCACCCCGTTTTTAAAGTGGGCGGCGGCAAACTGCCGCCGCCCGATTGATTTTTACCAATTGCTGCGTTTTTTCATTACAGGAAACAACATTCCCCGTTTCCTTTTGCGCCAGCAGCCATTTCATTTGCGACCGTGCGCACCACTTTAATACTCTGCGTCTGTCCAGCCAATGATCTCTGCCGGGTCGGAATCCACGTTCTCGCTGTCGATCAGCGCCTGCGGCGTCCAGATTACCTTAGGCATATCCTGTCCGTTCAGCTGACGTACCATTACTTCCATGGACGCCATTCCCATATAATACGGGAAGGAATCGATTGTAGCGTCAAGTCCGCCCTCGCGGATAGAATCATAAGCCTCAGAGTTTCCGTCAACGCCTACGGTATATACATGGATGCCTGTCTCTTCCTCATACTCACGGACAGCTTCCACTACGCCGAGAGCCATGTCGTCGTTGTTGCTGAATACCGCATCCAGATCCGGATACTGTGTCAGCCATGTCTCGGTCAGCTCCTTCGCGGTCTGGCGATCCCAGTCAGCGCTCTGCTGAGCTACTACCTCGATGTCCGGAGCGATCTCAGCGATCGTATCTACGAATCCGGCTGTCCTCTCGCGTGCAGCGTAAGCGGATACCTTACCGATTACAACCGCTACCTGTCCTTCATAGTCAAGCTTTTCCGCGATCCAGTAAGCGGCAAGCACACCGTTCTGATATGCGTTCGGCCCTACAAAATAGTTCGTATTCTGCGCAACGCCATCATCTACATTGATCGCGACTATCTCGCCATCATTGCAGGTGTCTACTGCGGAGGTCAGGTTCGAATCTGAGATCGGGCTGAAAAGAATGCCGTCATACGCCTTATTGATCATGTTGTTCATAGAAGTAAGCTGGCCTTCCTCGTCGCTCTCATCCAGCGCTGCCTGTACGTCTACGGTTAATTCAACGCCTGTGTTCTCCACGATCTGAGTCCCCATATCCTCGTACCCGGATTTCAGGGACTGCCAGAATTCATTCTGCAGCTGCTTTACCAGGCCTCCGATTACCAGGCCGTCCGCGACTTCCGGCATCGCGCCGAACTGCTCACGCATCTCCGTAAAATCGATTCCGCTCTCATCGTGATCCGGATCAAATTCCGTGGATTCCGCCTCTGTCTCTGCCTCTTCCGCCAGAATCTGGCAAGCTGGGAAGGAAACCATCATTACCGCCGCAAGCCCCATTGCCAATGCTTTTCTTAACTTCATGCTGTTCTCTCCTTTTCTTTTTTAATTTAATTTATCCCATATGCCCTCCAATACGCGCCCGCGCAGCCATCCGGTCCCCTTTCATATCTCTGTGCTTCGCGTCCTGTCCCCCGCGCGGATTCCGGAAAAATCCCGCGCCAGCGACAAAGCGCCGACACCCAGAGCTTCTCTGGCGACCGGAGGCTGGCCGGATGAGCATTATCAGGCTTTAAGGCTTTTATAACCCAAGAATGTCTACAAGGAACTGCTGCGAAGCAACCCCGTCGTTCTTACTGATAATCTTATCGAACTCATCCATTCCGACGCGGTCGATCAGATCGTTGATCTTCTGGAATGTTCTGATATTTGCGCAAATCTCCGGCTCCGTTTCCTCGCGCACAGGGAATGTATCAAAGAATACGACCCCGTCATAGCTGTATTTTTTCAGGTAATACACAAATTCAATACACTGGCTGAGGTTCACAGACCCAAAGATCAGGCCGCTGTCCATAAGCCGATAGCCATCGTTCATATGTAACCCGAACAGCTTATTGCTCTTTGCCGCAAGCGCCAGCGCATAGGCAGGGCAGTCGTGCTTCATCTGCATATGGCAGAAATCAAGCGTGATGCCCATGTTCGGCCGGTTAATCTCCTCAATCGCGAGCAGCGTCGTACCGATGCTGTCCAGCATTGCGTAATTGCGCGGCTCATACGGCTTGTACTCAATGCTCACCAGAATGTCCTGCGCGTAATCGGCGACCTCCCGAAACGCTTCAATCATCCGGTTCCATGCTTTTTCATAATCCACCTGGAACGGATAGTCAAAGCCATCGTAGGCCTGCCATACCGTCACGACCTTGCCTCCCACCGCACGGCAGGCGTCAACCGCCCCTTTGCACAGATCGATCGCTTTGCGGCGGACATTCTCATCCACATTTGTGAACTCGCCCTTGATAAAAGGCTCCTTAAACCGGGTCGCCACGCCGTTGACCGGCATATCTCCCACCGCTTCTTTGATTTCTTCTATACTATACTGCGCAAAGTGCTCCGGATAATTAAATTCCAGATGCGTAATTTCGTCCATGGAACGGTATTTCTGAATCGTGGTCAATAAATCGTAATCACCTTTAAAAATAAATGAATTCATTCTTCCCGCGAACTTCATTGCTGACATTTTCCTCCTCTTTTTAATATTTTTCATTTTATTTCATTTATTTTCAATAATTAAAGCATATTAACCACTATTTGTCAATTAAAAATGACAAAATCATCATTTCCAACAAATTCCAGTTTCATTTTTTGTCATAAATTACCAGTTTCACTCACCTAACTGCATTTATTTTTCAAATAGATTCACGCAGAAAGACCTTTTTATACGATGGATACCTGTCTGCATAAAAAAAGAACCGATGAACTGTGATTTCATTTCACAAATTCATCGGCTTACACTTTATTGCTGCCACCTGCCGGACTTCTCCCTGCTTTTGTTACGTTGCTGTCTTTCTGATCATTGCCTGTATTCGTGGATGCCTGTATCGTCAGATATCCATCCTTCAGCTCGGCCTTCACATCCTCTTTCTTAATGCCCGGAAGATTCATCGTCAGCTCATAATCGCTGTCGCTCTCTTTCACATCTGTCCTCATCAAATGTGGTAAGGAGGGGTGCTGCGTGCCAGTGGCACGCGTTAAGCACCGACCGAAGC
>JAJQIE010000227.1 GCA_021199395.1 Lachnospiraceae bacterium
CCCCAGAACCTTTCGCTCACTCGTAGAATTGTCTTTCATGAACTGGTAGATCAGGACCTTGAAGCCGTATCCGGCGGCTCGCGCGCAAAGTCCCATTCCGGTTGTGGTTTTTCCTTTGCCATCGCCACAGTAAATGTGGATCAGACCTAAGCGATTTTCTTTGATATCAGACATAGAATTTTCCTTTCATATCCTGAACGGCTGTCAGCAATAGTCGCCTGTCCCCGCCCAGGATAAATGGTTATAAGTCACACCCTGACTGGATTCCGGTTCTACAGGCGTGACGATAAATGCACATCCATCTGTGGATAGGGGATGTGCAGGCCTTCGCGATCAAATTCCGTCTTTATCCGCTCGTTCATCTGCCAGAGCACCGGAAAATATCTGTCAGTAGGTACCCAGCAGCGAAGCCCAAGCTCGACGCCGCTGTCGCCAAGCTCAGAGACAAAGACCTGATGATCTTCTTCCTGAAGTACGTCCGGGTTTTCCAGAATCAGCCGTTCAAGAACCTGCTTTGCTGTTTCCAGGCTGTCTTCATATGAGATGCTGACCTTGACCTCCAGCTTGCGCCGGTCGGTTGCGGTAACGTTCACAATCACGTTGTCTGCGAGAGTGCCGTTTGGCACGATGACTCTGCGGGTATCGGTGGTCAGCAGCGTTGTGTACATGATTTCAATTTTCTGCACGGTGCCCTCCTGCCCCTGTGTGATGATATAATCGCCCACATGAAAGGGCTGGAACATCAGGATCAGAAAGCCTCCGACCAGGTTGGACAGACCGCCCTGGAACGCCAGGCCGATAGCGACGCCGCCGGAGGCGACCAGAGCCGCCACAGAGGATTCTGTCACGCCGAACTGCATGGCAATACCGAGCACCAGGATACAGTACAACAGTATCTTGAGCATAGAGCAGGAAAAGGTGACCGCACCGGTCTGCATTTTCGTGCGCTCCATCATTCGGCGGAATTCCCGTGTCAGCCAGGCGATCACCTTTCTGCCGATCAGGTAGACGATGATGCAGAGGGCAACCTTCAGAATAAAACTTATCACGGCGGGAACCGACCCGCCGATATAGCTTTGTGCGCTGTCAAGCCAGGCTTCAGGCATTTGTATCACGTTCCTTTCAGAAAACATGTCTTTATGTGCGGCACCTGTATTTCAATAATGTCGGTGCCGGACTGCTTAATAATATGTAACCACGACGTAGCCGATGGAAATGTTTTCATACAGAATTTTCGCCGCATTGTCCGGCAGATTGACGCAGCCGTGCGAGCCGTCCGTCAGATAAATGTCGCCGCCAAATACGGAACGCCAGCTGGCGTCATGCAGGCCGATATTGCCATTGTAAGCCATCCAGTAATCGACCGGAGAGGCGTAATCCGCGCCTCTCAATACCGCGGGAGACTGCATATAAAAGATCGTGTAAATGCCCTCCGGCGTTTTGCGGCTTTCATCATTATAGGTGCCGCTGACACAGCTGCTTTCCAGCAAAAGCTCCCCGTCCCTATACAGCCATACCTTCTGGTTTGTGAGATCTACTTCAATGTAGCTGCCGCCGATATCTCCGTCCTCGTTAAACACCTTGCCGGTGCTGGACCAGACCGCCTCCATGCTGACATTGCCATTTTGCTTTATCTTTTCCAGAAGACGCGAAACCGTAGCGTCTACATTCATGCTCCAGCCGTAATTTCCGGCGGTGACAGTAATCGTGTTACCGAGGCTGGTGGTAAATTCCCGGCCATTTTCCAGCGTATTGTACTGGTCGGCAAGCGACTGGACAAAGGCTGTGGCTGCTTCTGTATCGCAGACGAGCGCATGCTCATCGGAGATGGAGAACCATTCCGCAATTGTCTGTGCGGAGAGCATGTCTCTCATGGCATCCGTTTTGACCGTGAGGATGAGATCCTCGTAAATGCCGCCCTCCGCGTAGGGATTGGAAAGATCAGTGTCCGCGTGATCGGTATTGCTTATCCAGGTTTTTGACAGCCGCCATTTCTGATTGGAGCGCCCGGTGAATTCTCCGGATACGATATCGGTGCCACGGTGCGCAAAGGAAGAATCCAGAGTCAGATACGTTCCGTCGGACGCCTGAATATAAAAGCTGCCGTCACCGGCGTCGGTCAGGATGAAGGACTGTGCTTTCCGTGTACTGAGGCTGACATTTTCAATCAGATCGGAGAGTGAGAGGCCTCCGTCTGCTTCTGAAAAAGTAATGGCCTCCCCGGAAGAGAGCACGCTGATGCGCCAGGAACCGCCGGGCATTTCTTCCAGATAAAACTTCTGCTGGTTTACATCCAGCCGGTCATAGAGCTGCAGGGTGTGAAATTCTGTATCGGATACGGTGCAGGCTTTGGCGTCAAGCACAAAATCATCACTGGTGACGCTTGTGATCTCATATAGCCCGGATGAAACGGCGGCTGCTTTCGACACCGATGATGGAGCGGCATACAGGAAGCAGCATATAAGCAGGGCTGACAAAATGCGGAAAGGTTTCATGTAAATCCTCCGAAGCTTTTGTAAAAGGTAATTGTTCTGAACTGTTACCGTAAAATACTGTTCAAGCCGCATTATAGCACAGTTTCTGGCACAGTAGCAATGATAATTCGAGGCGTCTCCTTTCTTTTGATTTACTATTTTCATCAAGTGTGTTAAGATGGTGACGCCGGGGAGAACCGGAGAGAAGAAAACACAGGATTTGTGAAAGGAAGTATAAATGGAAATCAGGGACAACATACGCAGGATCTGCTGCGCGGTGGCAGCGGTCATGCTTGCCGCGTTTGCCGGTGGCTGCGCGATGGGGGAAGCGACCGGCGAAAATACAGTCGCGGGACTTGCCGCGATTGAGGAGGGCAGCTATCAGGAAGCTCTGGAGCTGTTTGAGGAGGCGATAGCTGCCGGAGAGCAGCAGGTTCTCGCATATCGCGGGCTGGGGCTTGCATATATGGGACTGGGAGAGTATGAAAGCGCTGCGGACGCGTTTGAGGAGGCGCTTTCGAATACGGATTCCCGCATGCCGTCCAACACGGAGGACATCCGGCTGTATCTGGCTACCGCGCAGTATCGTCTGGGAAACTATGAGGATGTGATTGAGACCTGCAGCGATATTCTGGAGGCTTCAGAGGACGGAAACGCGGACGCGTATTTCCTGCGGGGGGCAAGCCTTCTGCATGGAGGGCAGACCGATGAGGCGGCAGCGGATTTTGACGCCGCGGTAGAGATGGCTCCGGAGGATTATGATCTGTATCTGAATATTTATGAGAGCTATGAAAGCGTGAACCTGTCGGCGGTCGGCGTCGCTTATCTGCAGGCGGCGCAAAACATCAGGGGCGAGGATACGGAATATTATTACAATCAGGGCAGGATCTATTATTACCTTGGGAATTATGAGGAAGCGCAGCAGATGCTGATCGGTCCGGTGGAGGAAAAGTATGAGCCGGCGATGTATCTGATCGGCAAGGTTTATCTGGCGCAGGATGATTACACCCATGCGCTTGCGATCTACGAACAGATCCGGGAAGAGTTTGGAGAGAGCGCGGAGTGTTACAACGGACTGGCCATGTGCGCGATTCAGAAGGGAGAGTATGATTCGGCGCTTTCCTATATCAGTCTCGGCCTTTCTCTGGAGGGGACGGACGGCAAGCAGGAGCTGTATTTTAACGAAATCGTCGCATATGAAAAAAAGCAGGATTTTGTTACCGCCGCGCAAAAGGCGGAAGCATATGTGGAGAATTATCCGACGGATGAGGCGGGACAGAAGGAATGGGAGTTTTTGTCCACCCGGCAGTAAGGAACTGTCGCGATATTATTTACTCATTTCCCATGCTTTGGATTTTTGCCCCTGAAATGAGGAGTGCCCCCGGCATCTGGCGTGCCGGAGGCTATTATGAAAAAATTTATCAATATGTGTAATGGAGTATTACAACATATACAGGCGAAATAACTTTGTTTTTAAGTTGTGTTTACTATAACAAATAAATATGAACAAAGTATGAACAAAAGGTGAAAACATAGTTAAAATGACATAAAATTAATCTCGAACAAAAAAACAGTTGTCGGATATGCACATAAAATGTTAAACTAAGAGCAGAAATGCCTTGTAAAATATACCAGTACACCGCTGGACGCTTTTTGCGGCGCGGGGCACTGCAGAAAATCAGAGAGGAGAATTGAAATTATGAGTCAGACACCTACTCCGCATATCGCGGCTTTGCCGGGAGATTTTGCAAAAACCGTCTTAATGCCGGGCGATCCGCTGCGGGCAAAACACATCGCTGAAACATTTCTGGAGGAGGCCGTGCTTGTCAATAATGTCCGTGGCGTCAACGGCTATACGGGAATGTATCATGGGAAAAGGGTTTCCGTGATGGCAAGCGGTATGGGGATGCCCTCCATTGGGATTTATTCCTATGAACTGTTTCATTTTTATAATGTAGAGAATATTATCCGTATCGGTACGGCAGGGGCGCTGAGCCCGGAGCTGAAGATCCGTGATCTTGTGCTCGGCATGGGAGCGTGTACGGATTCGAATTTTGCCGACCAGTTTGAGCTTCCGGGGACCTTTGCCCCGATCGCCTCTTTTGAGCTGCTGAGAAACGCAGTGGCGGTGGCTGAATCAATGGGCATGAATTATAAGGTTGGCAATCTGGTTTCATCCGACGTCTTTTACGGCGACCGTCCGACCACAGAAAAATGGCAGAAGATGGGGGCGCTTGCGGTGGAGATGGAAGCCGCCGCGCTGTATATGAACGCTGCCCGTGCCGGGAAAAACGCGCTGGCGATCTGCACGATCTCAGACAGTATGGTGACCGGCGAGGTGACGACGTCCGAAGAGCGTCAGACGAGCTTTGGCGATATGGTAAAGGTCGCGCTGGAGATTGCGTGACAGATTCCGGGTGTGTTCAGGGAGGATATTTATGACTGTAAAACGGGTTTTTTTGATTGTCCTTGACAGCTTTGGCATCGGATATGAACCGGATGCGGATCTGTTCGGGGACGTCGGAGCCAATACGCTGGCTTCGATCGTGAAATCAGACCGCTATGATACGCCGAACCTGAAGAGGTTTGGCATGTTCAATATTGACGGTGTAGACTGTCTTCCGGGCGTGGAGTCGCCGATTGCCGCATATGGTCGTCTGCGGGAGCGCTCTATGGGAAAGGATACCACGATCGGACACTGGGAGATTGCGGGGATGGTTTCGCCGGAGCCGATGCCGGTGTATCCGGAAGGCTTCCCGGAGGAGGTGCTTGCGCCGTTTCGGGAGCAGACCGGGCGGGGCGTGCTCTGCAACCGGCCTTATTCCGGTACAGACGTGATCCACGATTACGGTGAGCAGCATATGCGGACGGGCGATCTGATCGTATATACCTCAGCGGACAGCGTGTTCCAGATTGCCGCGAACGAGGCGGTCGTTCCGCTTGAGGAGCTGTATGACTGCTGCCGCACGGCGCGGGCGATTCTGCAGGGAAAGCATGGGGTCGGCAGGGTGATCGCGCGCCCGTTTGTGGGCGATTCGGCAGACACGTTTACGAGGACAAGGAACCGCCATGACTTTTCTCTTGTCCCGCCAAAGCGCACGATGCTGGTGAGCCTGCGGGAGCATGGGCTTGACACTTATGGAGTGGGCAAAATCAATGATATTTTTGCGGGACAGGGCATTGCGCATACGACATCTATCGCTGACAATGAAGATGGCATGAATCAGACGCTGGCGCTGATGGATGAGGATTTTACGGGACTTTGCTTTGTGAATCTTGTAGATTTTGACATGCTTTACGGACACCGCAATGATATTGACGGTTATGCCGCGGCTGCGACCCTGTTTGACCGGCAGCTGGCGCTGATGATGGAGAAATTAAAGGATGATGACGTGGTGCTGATTACCGCGGATCATGGCTGTGATCCCGGCTTTCCGGGTACTGACCATTCGCGCGAATATGTGCCGATGCTTTTGTATGGAAAGAGCGTCCGTCCGGGGGCTTCTATCGGTACGAGGAGCAGCTTTGCGGATATCGCTGCGACCGTGCTGGAGATGTTCCATATTCCGGAAAGCCTCGACGGGAGCAGCTTTTGGAGCGAAGTAAGGATCTGACGGGACTTCCGGATTCTCTGGCCTTTCGGCTTCGCCGGACTTTTGGCGGAGTGCTGTCGGCGAGACAGGCGACAAAAACACATGAAAGCGGGACAGGGACTGCCGGGCGGCAGAAGGCTGTAAGAAAGCTGTGGTTACTGTTCACACCCATGCCACGCACTCGCTGCGTGGCATGGGCGAAGACATAGAGCGTTCGGGCATCCGGCCCATCGCGAAGCGATTTTAAATGGGCGGATGCCGTTGCAGGTCACATCTGTAGAGGCAGAAATAGCGTAAATCTGGTCAAGGTGTGACCTGTAACAAGCTGTGAGCGTGTCCGGAAATGCGAACATATATGAGACGAAAACGTATGAGAAGGTATGAGAAAAAGAAACTGGCAGGAGGTGGAGTTCATGCAGGATTCTGAACTGATTCAGCAGGCTTACGCGGCGCAGAGGCGCGCGTATGTACCATATTCCCATTTTTCAGTGGGAGCGGCTCTGGAAACGGAGGACGGGCAGGTGTTCCTGGGCTGCAATATTGAGAACGCGACCTATACCCCGACGAATTGCGCGGAGCGCACCGCGTTTTTTAAGGCGATATCCGAAGGGCAGCGCTCATTTCGACAGATCGCGATCGTAGGCGGATATCTGGACGGGGAATTCGCAAAGGGAAAAGAGGCGGGCTACTGCCCACCCTGCGGGGTTTGCCGCCAGGTGATGGCGGAATTCTGCGACCCAAAGACGTTTCGGATCCTTCTGGCGCGTACCCCGGAGGACTATATAAGCTATTCCCTGGAGGAGCTGCTTCCGACGGGCTTTGGGCCGGGAAACCTGCTGTAAAACGTATTTATAGTGAATGACAGAGTTTGGCCGTTCACGATAGAGGATCCAACCGATATGAGGAAGGAGGGATTCGTATGCGAATGTACGATATTATTATGAAAAAGCGGAATGGCGGCATTCTGTCCGAAGAGGAAATCCGTCATCTGGTCGCTGGCTTTACAAACGGTGATATCCCGGATTATCAGATGTCGGCGTTTTTAATGTCGGTATATTTTCAGGGAATGACAGACCGGGAGACGGCGGTACTGGCGGACGCGATGGCAAATTCAGGCGAGCGGCTCGATCTGTCCGGGCTTCCGGGGGTAAAGGTAGATAAGCATTCCACGGGCGGGGTCGGAGATAAGACGACATTGATTGTGGCGCCGATCGCGGCCGCGTGCGGCTGCACGGTGGCGAAGATGTCCGGCCGCGGCCTTGGGCATACTGGCGGAACAGTAGATAAGCTGGAATCGATTCCCGGAACACGTACCTCCCTGTCGAGGGAGGAATTTCTGGATGTGGTTCGCCGTACCGGAATCGCTGTCACGGGACAGTCCGGCAATCTCGCGCCTGCGGATAAAAAGATCTATGCTTTGCGTGATGTGACTGCCACGATTGACAGCATTCCGCTGATCGCCGCTTCTATTATGAGCAAAAAGCTGGCGGCGGGCAGCGACTGTATTGTGCTGGACGTAAAGACCGGCAGCGGCGCATTTATGAAAACCGCTGAGGATTCTATCCGGCTCGCGGAAACTATGGTGGCGATTGGCGTGCACAATGGCAAAAAAATAGCTGCGCTGATTACGGATATGGATATTCCGCTGGGGTATCAGATCGGCAATTCGCTGGAGGTGGAGGAAGCGGTGCGGACCCTTTCCGGAAATGGCCCGGAGGATCTGACAGAAGTAAGTCTTGCACTGGCTGCGGAGATGCTGTATCTGGCAGGAAAAGGAGAGATCGCTTCCTGCAGGGAGCAGGCGCGGGCGGCGATCGACTCCGGCGCTGCGCTTGGAAAGCTGGAGGCTATGATAGAAGCGCAGGGGGGCGATCCGTCAT
>JAJQIE010000282.1 GCA_021199395.1 Lachnospiraceae bacterium
TCACAAAAGTTCAAAATCCTAGTCTGCCTTTATCCCCATCCCGTGAATAGTAACCCTAATTTTTTCTTTTCTACCAGAATCACCTCGTGACCCTTGCCATTTTCACCCCAATGTGTTATATTTTTATTGGGTACAGGCGGTGGCAAGTACCGCCTGATTTTTGTTTGTTGGCTCTGTTTATTAACAGAGCCTTTCTTAATCTTCCAGTGTTTTCTGCAGGTTATCAGCGACTTTTTCGAGCTTTTCCTTTGCCTTGTCCTTGCTGTCTTCCTTCAGTTCTTCCAGAACCTCATTGATATCATCCAAGACAAATCTCACAAAACCGTTGAACTGCTTATCCGTCATTCCCATATCCTGCATGTGCTCTCCTTTCCGGCTACTTGCCTGCCATATTTGCTAAGGTATTTCATTAACTGTCCATATTATAATTCTGTAGCTACAAAAAGCCAAGCGCTATTTCATAAAAATAGCAGCGATTTTCAACGCCGCCATTTTACTCTCTTAAAATGCTTTTAATTTGCCTGAGACATTTTGAATAATGCCTCCTGTAACACCTGAGAAAAATTAATGTTATTTTTTTCTGCATAGGTATTCAGCCATGCTGGAATAGTAAGGTTCTTGCGGACGGATTTCTCACCATATTTTTCCGCATATGAATCCATATCAAGCGCAAACAAATTTACGATCCCTCCCTCACGGAACTGGACATCCCTGTAATCTGTCGGCTCTGGTAATTTGTTCCCTTCTTCCATTTCATCCAAAATCCAACCACTGGCCGCATCATTTCCCATCATAAGAGCTTCTTCAAGGTGTTTCCCTTCTGTTACACATCCCGGCAAATCCGGAAATTCAACCACATACCCGCCACTTCCATCTGAAAAAGGATATAATATTCCAGGATATACAAGTGTCACTGATAATCGCCCCTCTCTTTTATGATTTATCTATATAAACACAGGTTCTGGGGCTTTATAGCCCCGCCTGTCTTAGTATCGATTTTACCGTATCCATGTTAAGGTCTCCACCGTGTTACGGAATGGTTCCCTTTCCCGGCTTGGATGGATGTTTATACTGGTGATGTGAACCTTTTTGTTTAACCTCGTACCATCCATCCGCTTTTATCAGCTTTTCGACTTCTCTGAATTTCATCGCATCACTCCTTCTCTATATGCTTATTATAATGCGTATAATACGCATTATCAAACACTATTTTCAATATTTCATTCGCTTTTTTTCATCTCGGAAACTTGTGACATAAGTTTGAAACTCCTTACCATTTCATTCCATTCTCTTGAATTTATTTTACGGCATCGCATCCATGCTGTACTCATCGCCGTCTTTCTTCACTCCGCTCACAACCAAAAACTGGTCATACATCTTAAAGAATTTCCGTGGCGTCATGCAGAACATTTCCCGTTCCGTGTACCCCAGCTTCGCCATCCCCAGATGGATCATGCGGGCAACATTCATTGATTCTGCTGCCCGCTTTTCGCGTTTGGGTCTTCTGGCTGCTCCGGCTCCGGCATGGAGATTCCATAGGCTTTCAGGATGGCCTTCAAAACCTCCCCATAGTTGTCAATCCCAACCATGCAGCCTACATCGCGTTCTTCTACGGCAGGAATCTCCTCTCCGTGCAGCAGGCGCGCCCTTTCACATTCCGCATTCAGCAGGGTGGCAAGAACAAAGCGGAACATTGGGATGTTTTCCCATGTTCCCTTTTTTTGAGAATTATTTACGATATCGTTCATGATTTCCCACAGTGACTTTTCATATTTGTCCTGTAAGGCTTCAATCACATTGAAGTCGAAGAGGAGATGCCTCTCCCCTGCGCCTTCAAGCGTGACTGTAACTCCTCTTGGCTTCAGATCACCCATTCAAACACCTCCTCCCTCTGTACATTATTCCGTTTCTGCTTCTGCCGCAGACATGCAGAGGATTTCGTCAACATATGCTTTCGCCTCTGCCAGCGTTTCAAATACCTTGTCCAGCTTCCAGTCGCCGTTTTCCAGCTGGAACAGGTTGCCTTCCATCGTGGTATGGCTGAACGATACGGAATCCTGTTTCGTTGCGTTCTCATCACTCGGCTCTTTGAACTGCGCCTTCAGGTAGATCTTGGCACGGTATGCCGTTGTATTATCCAGCTTTCTGGATTTCCCGACAAAGCCAATACCGACATAAGGCGGGATATCGTTGGTATTCCTCAGGATAGCACCGTCAGCATCCACGCTGTGGCCAAGGATCCACGCCTCATTTTCAAGGCTTGGCTCGTTCAGCTCCAGGGAAAGCGTGCCGCCTGTCACGGAAACATCTGTTGCCACCACCCTGTCATCGCCATAGTCTTTTACATCGGAAGATGTCGGGGAACCATTGACATTCGCGCCCGGTCCGATTTCCCTTGTGTTTGTATATGCCGCGGTTGCTGCGCTGACGGAATTATCAGTGTCCAGTGCACCCGCTACAATGTACTCAAATCCAATTTTTGCCATAGTCTTTTACCTCCTGACTATTCTGTATATTTCCTGATTTCCTGTTCCACAACCTGCTCCATAGCCGCTTGCGCAGCGCCTTCCGCCGCCTTTACGCCCCTGCGCATGAACGGGCGGGCAGGCTGCTTTGACGTGCCATATTCCAGATATGCGGCTTTCTCGCCATTTCTGGTCTCATTGCTGTCAGTACCTTTTATCGTGACCGCCGCATATACACCGTAATTATTAATTTTAGCTTTTCCGCCTTTTATGCTGCGTGCCATAGCTCCGGTGGAGTATCCCCTGCTTGCGGACTGTGCCGCACTTGCAGAAATAGAAGCTTCCAATGTTGGTACGGCTGCATTGACCGCCTTTTTCCCGATCTCATCCGCATTTCCGCCAAATTCCTCCAAAGCTTTTATCAGATCATCCAGACCATTCATTTTAAAGTCAGCCATTACTCCGTCTCCATTTCTTCAATGATATTGCAGCAGCATACCATGTGGGTTGTCCTGGTATCGTGTTCGTATGTCTGCGTAAAACTCTCAATGCAGAACCCAGCCGTTTTCAGGCGATTCCGGATTTCTGACCGGGCAGCGATATAATCCGCCGCTCCCTTGCCGCCGCCATCGCTTTTTGCAAACCAGTGTATCTGCATATAATGCACCCATTCAAGGTCGGTATCATCTCCGAATTCTTCCGGTGCTTCCAATTCCGGCTGGTATGTAATCCATTGCGCCGGTTCTGTTTCAAGCGGGCAGACCAGCGGCCAGATATTGCCATTTACAAGCTCAGAAAGCGCGCTTTCAATTTTCTGGTTTACTGTCATGTCAGCCTCCTAACTACACACAATCTCCAGTTTTGATTTATCATTCCGGTATGTTCTTACGATATCGTAGGTACTGCCATCATGCACGATCCGCGTAGCATATGCTTTTTTCCCATCAACCAGATGGGAGGACAGTTCAAAATCCTCCTGCCGGGCTTCAAATATGGTCTTAACAGTGATCCCTTCCCTAAGCGCACTGTAAAATTCCGCCCGCGTAGCTGATTTTTCGCGTACCCAGATGGGGATCTCCGTTGTTGTTTCCACTGGAAAACCGTTCTCATTCTTACTAATGGACACAACCAAAAGAGTTGCCTCTTCATCCATCATCCCCACCACCCTTCACATAATCACCACACAGTGCCATGGAATCCCGCAGGCTGGAATACGCCTGCTCAAACCGCTCTGTATCGCTGTCGTAGCCGAAATGTGCCTTGCAGTACAATTTAACCGCCTGGACTGCGAGCGGATCCGCCAGGTCGGTAATGTACACGCCCGCAATTTCCAGGTGCAGGAGGCACGCTTCAGCCAGAGCCTGAATCTCCGTATCTGCGCTTTCATTTTTCACACGCAGGAAATTCCGCAGGGTTTTAACCAGATCAGATGTAATCTCAACTGCTGCCATTTAGTGCCTCCAATAATTCCGCTTTGGTCATAGATGAATAACCAGTGATCCCGGCTGATTTCGCTGCTGCCCGAAGTTCTGCGACAGTATAACTTTCGTCATAGACTACTGTTTCTGTTTCATCATCTTCGGACGTTGTTTTCGCTTCCTCGGTTCCCTCTGTTTCTTCATCCTCTACGCTCGCCATGCTTGCCACTGATGCTGTTGTCAGCACCTCAGAGTCGGCATCCTCAGAGATGCTGTTTATTCCCCCGCTGTTGCAATGGTCAGGAGCGCATGCGCCTTATAGGTCAGCGGTGCACCGTCTACGATTGCATAAGCGCAATAGTCTGTCACTCTGGCTTTCACATGTTCTTCGGTCATGATGGACATCTGCTTGTTAATGTTCATCTGGTAGCCGCGAGCTGCGTTCGAAAAGAGGATCTGTCCGTCAGACAGCGACGCATCCTCTACCACTACG
This sequence comes from Lachnospiraceae bacterium, assembly GCA_021199395.1. GTDB lineage: Bacteria > Bacillota > Clostridia > Lachnospirales > Lachnospiraceae > Choladousia. The sequence goes on from JAJQIE010000282.1 coordinate 4,377, forward strand.
GTACCGAGCACGCGGTAAACACCACCGGAAGTCTGGTCATTGATAAAGATCGGCCGTCCGTTCTCATCAACCACGTTTGCCAGCACATTCCAGATCGTTTCACTGTTCGCGTAGATCTTCAGGCCATTCGCATAGCCACTCTTGATCAGGCCGCGTGCTTTAGTGACATCTGCATAAGTCAAAGCACCCTCGGTATACTCAACCACCTGATTTTCGTCAGCCACCAGTGCCGTGCAGATTCCAAGCGGTTCCGGTTTAAAGGTATCGTCTGTACCCGGCTTGCCTGCGCCATTTGTCGCTCCATATCCGAGTGCTGCGCCCATGCGCTCCGCAAGTCTGTGCTGGATGTACGGAAGGAAATCTTCCATTGCCATCTCTTTCAGCTTCCACGTCACGGAGATTGCCCTGGACAGCTCACAGCCGGTCAGTGTGTAATCCTCGATTGTCTCCTGCGCATCCTCGGTCGCGGTTGCTTCATCGTACCACGCCGCATCAGTCGTAGCCGTCGCGCGGATCAGCGTCAGGTTGCCGTTTACATAGGTTTTGGTGATATCAGCATAATACGGATACATATCCTCGATCTCAGACCAGATCTTCTGCGTCGTCGTTGTCGGAATTACCACTCCGGTATTCTCAGTGCTGTGCGTGTACTCATTGACCATGTTAAAAACGCTCGTTTCTGCATCGGTCAGAGGTCTGTGCTGCATGGTCTTTGCCCATGCGGACAGGTACGCATCCGATTTCAGCGCATCCTCCGGTGTCTGCGGAAGCTGTGCTGTAGTCACGGCCATTCCTGACATATCCGCAACCCCTCCTGCTCTCATGTTTTCGCTGTTAATCACCACTGTTCCAGTCAGATTGGAGACATCCAGTACCGGCTGATTGTCATTCAAAGCATTCATATTTGCCTGAGCCTCAGCGATCGCTTCCCACTGAGCATCCAGCGCTTTCACTTCTTCCATTTTTGCATTGGCATCCTCGATGTTTCCTGCATCGATCAGTGCCTGCGTTTCGCCCATCAGGGCGGCTCTCATTTCGAGATATTTTTTCTTATTCATGGTTTTGCACCATCCTTTCATATTGTTGCAAGCCTAATGCCGGATAATTTGAGCTGTGTAAGCTTTTTCTTACACTCGGCCATGGCTTTTTCATTAGCTTCTTTTAAATCCTGTTCAACCTTCATGGCCGTGCGAATTTTGTTCATCTGTTCCTCAGAAGGAAGCTTAAACAGTGAACCGGCAACCATTGGAATTTCTTCCTCTTCCTCAAACATGATCGCATCGATCAGGCCTTTTTCTTTTGCCTGCTCCGCATTCAGCCATGTTTCGTTTTCCATCATGGCAAGGGCTTCATTCTCGGTCATACCAGCTTTTGCCATATACGCCGTACATAATGCCTTGTCGGCTGTCCGCAACATTTCTGCTGTATGTTCCATGATGCTGTGGTTTCCACTTGCTCCGGATGATACACAGTGAACCATCATCGAAGCAGTTGGCGCCATCTCACAATAGGCTGCGCAGGCGATCACTGATGCGGCGGAACACGCCTGCCCCGTGATATAAATCTTTATGTCATGATTCTTAGCTGCCGCACGGAGCAAGGTATAGATTTCAGTCCCTGCGTCAATTATTCCCCCTGGCGAGTTAATAAAGACCTCCACCTCATCCTCATCTGTAAGCTTATCCAAAACTCCACTTACATCATTTGGGCAGGCGCAATCCTCGTCAAACCATCGGTAGTACCAGGCATAATTATTCGGGACAATATTGCCTTTTATATTAATTCTGTACTTCAATCATTCTCACCTCCCGCCTGCATAAATGTTGTAAGCCGATTCTGTTTTTCTGTCGTCTGCGCCCCATCCACTGGAGCATTATCCAGCCTTACATAATACTGATCGCCGCCGGGAACCGGAGCCATATTGAAGATCGCTCTGATCTCGTTTGCGTTGAAAATACCGCGATCCCAAAGCTGTGTAAAATTCAGCTTTGTAGTCAAGCTTGCACACTGCAGGTTGCTGGCTTCAAATACGATCCGGTTCCCACAAGAACGTTCTCTTCTGGAAAATAATCTTTCCGTCAGGCATTCTCCGAGCTGAATTGCCACCGGTTCGATTTCGGCCTCGTAATATGCCGTCCACTGGTTTTCAGTCCAATTCGACTGCACAATATTTTTATTCGTGTTAAAAAACGAATAGATCCGTTCAGTAATCCGGTCGGTTTGTGACGCGTTCGGCACGTAATCCTTCGGCTCGATCTGTTTTGCGTCCGCCTTGGAATCTACACCAGCCGCCCCAAACGTTTCACTCTCATAAGTCAGGTAATTATCCACAAATGTTTTCACATTGTTCTGGATATCTTTCGGCCTCATAGACTGAGTAAATTTCAGCAACCAGCGGATTACGCCGCTGTTTTTAATTGCCTTTACGATGCCCTGGTCAATCACGCCGACACATTCCATCAGCTGTGCCAGCGCAGGAGCCGGGCTGCTGCCGAAGATGTCGTTATCGTTATAATCCTGCCGTAAGTGTAAAATATCGCTGTGCCGGAATAATCCCATCTTCCCGTTCTGGTAGGTAAATCGGATGTATAATTCTCCCTGGTTGTTCCACACCGCTTCCGCCATTGATGCCGGAATCGGGTACATCTGCACCGGGAAGCCATTGTCATCGCGCACAATCAGGGCAAACGCATTATTGCTCAAGCAAAGCTGTGTTGCCATCTTCTCCAAAAATACCTGTTCCGTCATATATGGGTTCGGATATTTCAGCAGCATGGCAATTCGCGGCTTCTGATCGACTTTCAGTCCGTTTGCATCTTCCTGTATGTGTTTTGCTACCAGTTTGCCAATAGCCTTTACCTTTGGCCGGATACACGCCCGGATGATGTCGCTTTTATACAGCTTCCCATCCCATGCCATGTAATACTCGCCCCAGGTGGTCACCATCCTGAACTGGCTCTCCTGTGTCGGCTTCTCCACCGGTGTCGGATCCCGGCTCTTGTTTCTTAATCGGCTAAATAATCCCATGTTAACACCCTCCTATATCAGGCTCATATACTCGTTCATTTTCATTTCCAGTACCACGCAGGCATCCAGCGTCGCCGCCGTCCCGTCAATCCTGCGTCGTGGATTGCTTGTCTTCATCGGCTGTATATTGTCGTTTTTGTCGATATCTACAGCCGTATTGCACAGGCACCACTTGTCGATCGGATTGTTATTGTAGTTCAACAGCTTTGCTTGCAGGTTCGCTTTCAGGTTCTTCATCGGGCTGGACAGTGTCTGCTTTCCCTGGCGGATCGGTATCATTGATGTGGGGCCAAATTCCTGTTGCATCTCTTCCACCCAGTATTTCGCCGACCATGCATCATAACCGAACCATGAAAGATAAATATCGTAATCGTTCTGGATTTCCAGAAACCATTGCGTCACGTATTTCGGATGGTTTTTATTCCCTGGACAGACCCGCATATAGCCCTTCTGGATCCAGATATCGTAAGGAATCTTGTCTTCCTGCACTCGTTTCTCTACCAAATCCTCTGGCATCCAGTAC
>JAJQIE010000290.1 GCA_021199395.1 Lachnospiraceae bacterium
ACTGATGACTGAGCGGCGGCAGGATACATTGATGAAGTACACAGGGCTTTGAACAATGTTTATCGGAATCGGCGGAGCGCTTGAGAAAATGCTCTCTGTCAGTGACGGTCAGCTCAGCTCAGGGAAATCCATGATGATCATAGGGTGCTTCGCGCTGGGAGCGCTCATCGGAGAGGCGCTGAATATCGAACAGCATATTGAGAATTTTGGAGAGTGGCTGAAACGCAGGAGCGGCAATGCAGACGACAATTCGTTTGTCGGCGCGTTTGTGACCGCTTCCTTTACTGTCTGCATCGGAGCGATGGCTATCGTTGGCTCGATTCAGGATGGTATGTCCGGAGATCCGACTACTTTGATGATGAAAGCAATTTTGGATTTTCTGATTATTATGGTTATGTCCGCTTCTCTGGGCAAGGGATGTATCTTCTCCGCGATCCCGGTCGGTATCTTTCAGGGCTCGATAACAATTCTCGCAAGCGCGCTCTCTCCGCTTATGACAGAGGGAACCCTGAACAGTATCTCACTGATCGGTTCCATGCTGATTTTCTGCGTCGGGGTGAATCTGATCTGGGAACATAAGCTGAGGGTCGCAAACATGCTTCCGGCAATCCTGATTGCCGCAGTCTGGGGAGCGTTTGTGCAATGAAAAATACAACGGTGTGACAGGACAGGAATATCTGTCGTTTGACAGATGACGGGCAAAGCGAGGAAGCTAAATGCAGAAAACAGAAAGAAAGAATATTCTGGTATTTGGGGGTACAATTGAAGGACGCAGGGTATCCGGATATCTGACCGGGCGGCATGCGAGGCATACGGTTTGTGTCGCTACGGAATACGGTGAGGAAGTGCTGCAGCACGGGGAATGCGATATTCCTTCGCCGGGCTGTATCCAGGATTTTGCGCGGGATATTTCCGCGCCGGGTGGTATCCCACACTCTGAAATGACAATTCATCAGGGCAGGATGAATACGGAGCAGATGTGTGAGCTTATGCGGGAAGGGCAATATGCGCTGGTGGTGGATGCGACGCATCCATATGCGGTTGAAGTATCGAACAATATCCGTGAGGCGTGCAAAAGAGAGCATATGGAGTATGTGCGCTATCTGAGAATGTTTGAAGATGCAAGGGAGGGCTCACAGGATAAGAATTTGGATACCTCTGGAATGTCTCAAACGCGCAGCGGCTTTGAAAAGCGGGAACTGCCGCCCGGAATGGTTTCTGTCAATTCAACCAGAGAGGCCGCAGAATATCTGGAATCACAAAAAGGCGGTATCTTTCTGACTACGGGCAGCAAGGAGCTGCATATTTTTACCGAGTGTATTTCCGATGCTTCCCGCCTGTTTGCGCGGGTTCTCCCCTCGGCGGAGGTGATCGCTTCCTGCCGTGCGCTTGGACTAGAGGGAAAGCAGATCTGCGCAATGCAGGGACCGTTTTCGATGGAAATGAATGTGGCGATGCTGCGGCAGACCGGCGCGTCTTATCTGGTCACAAAGGACACCGGAGTTTCCGGCGGCTTTCCGGAGAAGATGGAGGCTGCGCGCCAGTGCGGAATCACGGCGATCGTTATCCGCAGACCGGAGGAGAGCGGGCTGGACTGGACGGAGGTAAAGAAAAAGCTGGATGCCGTGTTAGACAATGACGGGAATAGAGAGCCTTTGTCCCTGCAATTAACCATGGAAAAAACAGCCGAAGGAACCGGCTCATGTAATACGGAATATGAAAAACACGGCTTCCGCCGCCAGATTAGCTGTATCGGTATCGGAATGGGACTTCCTGAGACTCTGACGCTGGAAGCTGCCCGTGAGATCAGGGAGGCGCAGGTGATTTTTGGAGCAAAGCGGGTTCTCGAAAGCGCCCGTATCCTGCTGAGACGAACCACTTTCACAGCCCCCGATCCAGGACAGTCGTATGCCGGAGAAGCATTTCAGAGTGGACAGAAATCGGGAGAGAGCGAGTTTCAGGTGAATTCAGAAAGCTCCGAAAACCAGATAAACTCCAAAAACCAGGAAAACCGCAAAAAACAGGAGTCATCCCAAAACCAGGAAAAACCACAGTTTATCGAGGAGTACAACGCACAGAAAATCTATACCTGGCTGGAAGAACATCCGTGGTATCATCGGGCAGCGATTCTGATGTCAGGAGACGTCGGCTTTTACAGTGGAGCGCGTCAGGTGGCGGAAGTCTTTCCGGCGGAAGAAATCCGGTATTATTGCGGTATTTCCTCCATTGTATATTTTGCATCAAGGATACCGACCGCCTGGCAGGACGCAAAGCTTTTGAGTGCCCATGGAAAAGAGCTTGCTCTTTTGAATTATGTAAAAAAATATCCGAAAATTATTTTGCTGGTTGGCGGTTCGAAGGATGTAGAACGGCTTTGCAAAGAGCTTTGCGACGGAGGAATGGAGCAGGTACGCGTGACAGTCGGAGCGAACCTGTCCTATTTGGACGAAGCGATATACACCGGTAATCCAGCAGATTTTATCAGGCAGACTGCGCAGCGGTTTGAAAATAGGGGAAGCTCCCTGTATATTATGATGGTGGAGAATCCGCAGGCGGGAACTGTGATTACGCCAGGCATCCCGGATGAGGAATTCGTGCGCGGCAAGGTACCGATGACAAAGGAAGAGATCCGTGCGCTTTCCGTTGCGAAGCTGCGTCTGCGGGAGGATTCCATAGTCTATGACGTGGGAGCAGGTACAGGCTCCGTGTCGGTAGAATGTGCCAGACTGTGTACCGAGGGTAAAGTATACGCTATCGAGCGCAATCCGGAGGGAATTGCTCTGATTCAGGAAAACAGCAGAAAAATCGGCGTCTCGAATCTCATCACTATAGAGGGAACCGCGCCGGATGCGCTGAATGATCTGCCGGTACCGACCCATGCGTTTATCGGGGGCAGTTCCGGCAATATGCGTGAAATTATCCATATGCTGCGGGAAAAGAATCCGTCCATTCGAATTGTTATCAATACCATCTCGATGGAGAGTATTGCTGAGGTCATGGATCTGATCAAAGAGATGGGTCTTGCGGATGCGGATATTGTACAGGTTTCGGCGGCAAAATCCCGCACGCTGGGGCGGTATCATATGATGACCGCGCACAATCCGGTGTATATTGTATCCTTAGGCGGTGGGGGATTCTTTATTCCCGCGAAGTAAGGACGACCTGTCGCTGAATCAAAATGAGGTTGGATGGATTATGTTGCATTTGCCGAGAATAATGCTTGCCGCACCATCGAGCGGCAGTGGGAAAACAATGATTACCTGTGGGATTCTGGAGGCGTTCTGTAGGCGTGGTTTGAATCCTGCTTCTTTTAAATGCGGCCCTGACTACATTGACCCGATGTTCCATGCGCGGGTCATCGGTACGCCATCGAGAAATCTCGATACCTTTTTTACGGAGCCGGAGGTCACACGATATCTTTTTGCGAAAACCGCAAAAAATGCAGGTATTTCCGTTTTGGAGGGCGTTATGGGAATCTATGATGGGCTCGGCGGGATATCCGCAAAAGCATCCTCCTATGACCTTGCCCTGGTGACGAAAACCCCAATTGTACTGGTGGTGAACGCCCACGGGATGAGCCTGTCCGTGATCCCGCTGATAAAAGGTTATCTGGACTATCAGAAGCAGTGTATGGAAACGCTTTTTCACAGGAGTTCGGGGACAGCCGGATCTGCTCATTCTGAGAACGCTTCTCGGTTGGGAGAAGGATTCATTCGCGGTGTAATTCTGAATCAGATGACAAAAACGACTTATCTGCTGCTCAGAGACGAGATTGAGCGGCAGACGGGTATACGGCTGTACGGCTATGTTCCGAGACTTGACGATGCGGCGGTAGAGAGCAGACATCTGGGACTGGTGACGCCGGGGGAGATCGCGGATCTGAAAGTACGGCTTGGTCGGCTGGGCGAGGAACTGGAGCAGTGCCTGGATCTGGATGGGCTCATTTCACTCGCACAGGAAGCAGAGGATTATGAGGAGGAAACGCCCCCTCACGAATGTTCGGCGGCAGGTTGCGCCCCCCATGAAAAAACGCTTCGCGTTGGGGTGGCGCGGGAGGAAACGCCCCCTCACGAGTGTTCGGCGGCAGGTTGCGCCCCCCATAAAAAAACGCTTCGCGTTGGGGTGGCGCGGGATGAGGCGTTTTGCTTTTGCTATCAGGACAATCTGGATTTACTGAAGCAGCTGGGGGCGGAGATTGTCCCATTTTCACCATTGTGCGACTCAAAGCTGCCGGAGCACATCGGCGGACTGATCCTGTACGGCGGCTATCCGGAATTATATGCACGCCAGCTCTCGGAAAATCAGGCTATGAGGGCTGCGATTCGTGAAAAAATAGAAAATGGTATCCCCTATCTCGCTGAATGCGGCGGCTTTATGTATCTGCATGAGCAGATGGAGGATATGGAAGGAAACGTGTGGCCGATGTGCGGCTGTATTCATGGGAGTGCTTACCGCACTCCAAAGCTTGGAAGGTTTGGCTATATCACACTGAGTACACAATGCTTGGAATCAGAGGCTTCGAACGAGCTCGATGGTTCAGACGGGAGAGTATGCCCGGACGGATTGCGGCGGACAGTCGTGGATGAGACAGATGGAAAAGCCGGCCTTGACGAATTGCAACGGACAGCCGCAGATGAGACAGACAGACCTGTGCAGTGGAAGACAGGCTTTCTCAGGCCAGGCGAGACAATCCGCGCGCATGAGTTCCATTATTTTGACAGCACGGATCCGGGTCATGACTATAAGGCGGTAAAACCGACCGGAAAGCGAACCTGGGATTGCATTCATGCTTCCGATCACAGCGTAGCGGGCTATCCGCACCTGTATTACTGGTCAAATCCGGAATTTGCGGCGAGATTTCTGGAGTGTGTAAAGGCCTGCGGTGAACCGGATGACAGAATTTACAGGAAATGATATTTATTGTTTCCCTTTGCGCCGTGGTTGTGTGCCAGATTATAGTGAACGGTAAAAATTTTTGCATTTGGCGATAGACTGTGCGGCGCACCGCACAAAAACAGAAGACATCTTGTGAGGAAATCGAAATGGAATATATGTCCGTCAAAGAGGCGGCGAAAAAATGGGGCATATCTGAACGGTATGTGCAGCGTTGCTGCACTGAAACGCGCATAGAGGGCGCAGTCAAGTTTGGCTGCTCATGGGCAATTCCGCTGGACGCTGAAAAACCTGCACGTATGCGGCAAAATACGGCAAAGCAAAATATTGTAAAGCAAAATGCGACAAAGCAAAACAATGCAAAGCAAAACAATGCAAAACAATACAATACAAAACAAAACGACGTCAGCCAAAAAACGGTAATACAGAATGAGGGAAAGCTTTATACGGCGATGCCGCTGCTAAATACGTCATGGCCGCCTGGAAAAGCAGTGGATTGTATTTCCGGAATGGAGGATACGGACGCCCGCAACATTGCGCTTGCGGAATATTATTATTTCAGCGGACAATCGGCTAAGGCCTCGGATATCGCTGAGGAATACCTGCCGCACAAAGACCTTGCTCTGCGTCTCTCCGCGTGCTGGCTTTATGCCTATGCAAATCTTGCCCTGGACCGGATTCCGAGGGCGAGACAGGCGATGATGCAGGTACGGGCAACGATAGAAGCTATCGACGAAAATACTCCTGCCGTATATCGCATCTATACGATCTGTATCGCTACCGGCGCGTGTGTGCTGCTGCATTTGCCGGTGCCGGAAGACTTTCCGTCTCTCAGGGAATGTATTTCTCAGCTGCCGACGGGGTTTCGCCTGTTTGTCCTGTATCTGCAGGCGCATCAGGCTTATTTAGACGGGCGGTACGGCGTCTGTATCGGCATTGCGGAAACGGCTCTTGCGCTGGAGGAGTCGCTCTATCCCATCCCAGCCATTTATCTGCATCTTGTATCTACTATGGGCCACATCAATCTGAAACAGAGCGAGCAGGCAAAGGAGCATCTTCTGGAGGCATGGAAGATCGCGCAGCCGGACGATCTGATCGAAGCCTTTGGAGAGCATCACGGGCTGCTCGGCGGTATGCTGGAGACGGTGCTTCGAAAGGATTATCCGGATGATTTCAAACGGATAATTGACATTACCTACAGCTTTTCCGCCGGATGGAGGAAGGTTCATAACCCTGATACGGGACATCATGTGGCGGATGTTCTGACTACCATGGAATTTACCGTCGCTATGCTGGCGGCGCGCGGATGGACAAACCAGGAGATCAGCGATCACCTGGGTATCAGGATCAGTACGGTAAAATGGTATATTTCCCTGATTTTAGATAAATTATATATAGAAAAGAGAGAGCAGCTTTCCCAATATATGCTTCGATAGAAGGATCTGACACCCTACTTTTTTGTCTCGAAAAGTAGGGTGTCTTTTTTAAAAAAAGATGTTAAACTCTCAGCATCTTATGGAAAACGAATTCGACGCTGCCAGCGTCTGCTTAAATGTAGAGCGGGACGCAGGGGAGGGAGGTGCGGATGGAAAAGAAATCAAGGCGTTACGAATTCGAGGGAGCGGTATTTGACATTTCGATGCATTACGATAATCTGGTAGACCGGTATATCGAGGAATATCGAAACTTTAATGAGGAACCGGTATGGACGGCGGACGGCTGTCCCATCATGCATTCGGTGGAAGATGCCTGCCCCTATGGCGAATGGGAGACGCCAGGCAGCTGCAATACCTGCGGCGAATGTCTGTTTTTTCAATTGATAGCCCGGCATACGCTGATCGGGGTGTGCCGTCAGGAGAAAAGACTCTGGGCGAACAAGAGGCGGGAAGGAAAGAGAAGCTGTAAAAGTAACATGGAAGTTTAACAGATACAGAAATTCAATGGAACGGAGGAAAATTTCTATGAAAAAAAGAATTCTGGGGACGATCGTATGCTTTAGCCTGATATTTGCGCTGATGCCGACTACAGGCTTTGCTGAGGAGGAAACGGAAGGAGGTATGCTGACTTATCTTGCGCTGGGCGACAGCATTACCACCGGCTACGGTCTGGGCGATGAGGAGGAGTGCTTTGTCAATCTGTTTGCTGAGGAGACCGGCATGGCTGCTACTGTCAACGCGGCGGTGGATGGCCTGACAGCATCCGCTCTTGCGGAGGCTCTGACAGATACCAGCGGCACAGATTATACTACCTATCTGGCTGCGATCAGCGCGGCGGATGTGATTACAGTCACAGCCGGCGGAAATGATTTGATGGGAGCCTTTTATACCGTCATGACAGAGATCGCTGCCACAGGCGGCGTAACGGTGGACGCCGATACCATTCAGTCCGCCTTTGCGGATCCGAGCGGTGATAATCTTACAACGGTAAATAGCCTGCTCACTCTGTTAAACTCCAGTGACTGGAGCTCTTACCTTACAGATACTTCAACTGTTTTTGCGGACGCTGTAGCCAGCTGCGTGGAAAATATCGATACCATTGCCGCAACGATAAAAACGGTAAATCCCGATGCGGTGATCCTGGTTGCCAACCAGTATAATCCCTATCAGTGGCTTGGGGATACCTACGGAAATATTTCAAATCTTTTTGAAACAGGCGTAATCGCTTACAACACAGTGCTTCTGGCGTCAGAGTCCACGGATTACACTGTAGCGGACGTATACAGCGAGTTTGCTGCTTCCGAAGATACTCTGACGAACGCAGTGATAGATGCCGCAGCCTATTCCTTTGATTTTGATTTCCATCCAAATGCGGAAGGACATACGGCAATCGCCAGCGTGATGGCGTCCGCTTATGAGAGCGCGGCGGAATGATCGTATCATAACTGTTCAGCGCCTTTACAGGTACAAGGGGAAGACCCGCAAAAAACACCAGAAATGGTGTTTTTTTGCGCCGTTCATTATAAAAATATGAATAAATAACAGCACACAGGTGAAA
>JAJQIE010000240.1 GCA_021199395.1 Lachnospiraceae bacterium
GCCTCAGAATGTGACAGAGGTGTGGGAAGGCTATCTGAGAGATGATGATTATATCGGGCTAAGGCGCAGAAAAAAAAGACTGAGGGAAAAAGACAGGATGGCGCTTCGCAGTCTTGTATTTGGAGAAAATGTTGACTGGGTCGGACTGTTTGATTTTTTTGAAAACCGACAGCAATCGGTGAATGATCTGCTGATGGGGATGGATTTCTTTGATATCGTCAGTGAGTTTTATGAGAAGGAGTATCCCCAGTGCGTGTTTACGGATATGCTCTGGAACCTGCGCTCCATGTATCAGCCGCTGTTTAAGATTCTGAAAGAACCGGTTCCGAGAGCGGACTGTTATCATACGGTTTCGACCGGGTATGCTGGAATCCTTGCCTGCAAGGGCAAGTCTCTTTATAGTCGGCCGCTGATTCTCTCCGAGCATGGGATCTATACGCGCGAGAGAGAGGAAGAACTGATCCGTTCGACCTGGACAGGCGGAGTCTACAAGGACATCTGGATCCGGTATTTTTATACACTTTCCCAGTGTACCTATGAGATGGCGGATCGTGTAATTTCTCTGTTTGATTCCGCCAGGATGCTTCAGATTGATATCGGCTGTCCGGCGGAGAAGACGCAGGTAATCCCAAACGGTGTGGAGGTCGCGGAATACGCTGATTTACCTGGAAAGGACGCACAGGATACTTCCATCTGCGTGGGCGCGTTTCTCCGGGTAGTACCGATCAAGGATGTAAAAACGCTGCTGTATGCTTTTTCCGCCGCGAAGAAGAAAGTACCGGAACTGAAGCTGTATCTGATGGGACCGACGGATGAAAACCCGGAATACTACCAGGAATGTCAGGAACTGATTCAGACATTCGATATCAGGGATGTTGAATTTACAGGAAATATACAGGTGAAGGAATATATGGGGAAGATGGATATGTCGATCCTGACCAGCATTTCTGAGGGACAGCCGCTGACCATTCTGGAGGCAATGTCCGCTGGCTGCCCCTGCATTGCCACAAATGTGGGCGGGTGCAGAGAGCTGCTCTATGGAAACGGGGATGGGCTTGGCCAGGCGGGGCTGATTGTTCCGGTTATGAATGTGGAAAAGATTGCGGCGGCCATTGTCCATCTGGCTGAGGATTCATCTCTCAGGGAAAAAATGGGAAGCTGTGGCAAAGCCAGGGCAGAGCGTTTTTACCAGAAGGAGATGATGATCCGGCGGTACCAGGAACTCTATAAAGCGGTAATGAAATGAAAAGGAAAGACGAAAATGGCGGGAATCGGATTTGAGTTAAAAAAAATATTTAAAGGCGACAGCATCGTTGGCAAGATCATGGGCGGAGCCTATGCAACGATGGTTACGGTAGGACCGACGCTTCTGGTGATTGCCGCGTTGAATTTGCTGTATTTTCTTCTCCCCTACGCGGAGATTACCTATCAGGACAGAGAAGTGCTTTCCTCTACGATTTTATATGTTTTTATCTTTTCTCTGTGTCTGTCAGGACCTGTTAATATATTATTGTCCAGATACGTGGCAGACAAGGTATATGAGGAGAAATATGAGGAGCTATCCTCATCAATTGAATTTGGGAATCAACTGCTTGCCCTTTTGCTGGCGGTGTTTGGTATTCCATTTGCGTTTCGGATGTATTATGAGGGAGGCCTGTCCATCCCTTATATTGCGGTTTCTTATTTGTTTTTTACCGGGCTGGCTTTTACTTTTTATTACATGACCTTCATCACGTTGCTGAAGGAATACCGGAAGATTACCTACAGCTTCCTGGCGGGGCTTTTGCTGGGGATTCTGGCGGCATGGATAACAAATTACCGGTTTGGGGTCGGGACGGTAAATGCCATATTGTTTGGCCTGATGGTCGGGTTTAATCTGATTGCGGTATTTCTGTATGTCATTATACGCGATGTATTTCCGCGCCACGCGGGAGGGATAAAAGAGATCCGCCGCTACGCCTGGGAGCATAAGCTGCTGATCGGAGCAAACCTGCTCTACCTGCTGGGGCTTTATGTACACAACTGGGTATTCTGGTTCCAGTCGGAGTTCCGGGTGGAGATAGCCAGCGTGTTTATCTGTGCGCCGGTTTACGATGAGGCTACCTTTCTCGCAATGCTTACTGATTTGCCGTTTCTGGTTGTTTTTGTGGTCAATGTAGAGACAAAATTTCACTCGGCCTATCAGGTTTACTGCCAGTGCGTGATTGGAGGAGGCAGGAGGGATATTATAAAGAGCAAGTTCCGGATGGAGCGGGTTCTCAGGGAAGAGCTGCTGTACATTATCCAGCTTCAGACCATACTGCTTCTGATTATCTATATGGTTATGAATATCCTGATTCCAAGGCTTGGGATGGATGGGACAATTTTTTCCATCTATCCGGTGCTTGCGGTCGGATATTTTATCATCTATCTGGTCCAGGGCATGATGATTTTCCAGTTTTATCTGGACGATGCGAAAGGTGCGTTTCTAACCGGACTGTTTTTCTTCCTGGGGATATTTCTGGGCAGTCTCGTCTCTGTACATTTTCCTGCATCCCTGTGCGGAACCGGAGTCATAGCGGGGGGCTTTGCCGGCTTTACCTTTGTCTATTTCCGGCTCAGGTATCTGCTTCATCACCTGGATGCGCATATGTACTGCAGATTTTCTATTGTGAAGGAAAAGAGGACTGGCAGAAAAACAAACAATGCGAATATGCGGATTTATAAAAATGAGAAACAGAAAACGGAGGGAAAAGCATGAAAGCGCTGCTGGTCGGAAACTACAGTATGATGATGGAATATCTGATTTACCAAATGGATCAGAAGAAAATGGATGTTTTTGTCCTGTGCCAGGATGATGCAGCAAAGGATACGCGGCATTTACCAGGACACACAAGCTTTCGATTTGAGTTTTCAGGTAAGGAGATTCCGCATATATTCCACAATATTATGCCTGACGTGGTGGTATTTCTGGGAATTCATGGAGACTGTTATGATGGAACCCCTGAAAGCGTAAGCAAGGTTAGCGGGGATCTCGCGAACCTTTTAATGTGCAGTGAAAATGAGAAGGTAAAAAAATTCATTTACCTGTCTTCTTTGGAGATTTTTGAAAAAAACACGCAGAAGAAGCTGACGGAAGCGTCTGTTCCGCTCACAGAATCAGACGCCAGCCGTTTTATCTGCAATGGAGAGCAGATGACGGAAATGTATGACCGTCAGGGGATGAAAACGATAACACTGCGTTTTCCCATTCTCTATGGAAAGATGGGAAATGCAGATCAAAAGAGGAATTCTGTGACGGATATGTGCTATCAGCTGCTCAAAGACCATACTTTGAGAGCGCGGCAGTACGCGGAGTATGACCTGCTCTATGCCCGCGATGCGACGAATGCCGTGATGAGCGTTGTACAGGCAGAGAAAATTGAGCGGTCGCTTTACCACGTTCCAGGAGGGCATACGGTGACGAATGAGTCGCTGGCGGAGACTCTGTGCAGTCGGATTGCTTTGGAGGACGACAGATTTGAAAAGGATTACCGGATAACCGGAGAAGAGGGAGCGGAATATTACCTGAAATCAGACGGAGCTGTTTTTTCACGGGAATTTTCGTTTCGGCCTGCGGCAGACTATGAGGAAAGCATCGCAATCGTCGTAAAAAATGTGAAGAAGCTGTATAACGAATACGCGGAAAAAGACGGCAGCCTTTTGAAAGAGGAGCACGAGAACCAGAGGGCTTCTCAGAAAAACTACCTGAAAACGGTATGGCATCCGATCAGGCTTGTCCTGGAGCATGCGTTACTGCTTGCTGCCGTGACGCTGGCCTTCTATTTCCTGAATGACGTGCCGATGTTTCAGAATATTGATTTTTTCCTCCTCTATATTCTCCCTGTATCCCTGGGATTCGGAGTCGGGAATGGGATTGCTTCCGTGATCCTGTCCACGATAGCACAGCTGGCTCTGGTACGCAGCGGCGTCGGCAGCTTAAATGAGATCATCAGTATGTACAACACGGTAATTATTTTTGTGTATCATCTTGTTCTGGCGACGCTTGCCTCCTACTCCGTGCAGCATCTGAAAAATGAGACAAGAGAAGTCCAGGAGAAGCTGGATGATGCCGTTCATGACTATGAGCTTCTGACAGAGATCAATGACGCAAATGTCGAGCTAAAGCAGATGTTTGAGGAACGGATGTTAAACTATACGGATAGCTTTGGCAATGTCTATAAGCTGATCTCTACGCTGGATCTGCCTGAACCGGAGAAAATTCTGGAAAAATCTCTGGATGTCATCTCACAGGTAATGAATGTGCATGATATCAGTATTTACCAGGCGGATGAGGAAGGCAATTGCCGGTATGTAACTTCAACGTCGGATGAAGCGAGAGAAATGGGGGACACTTTTTTCCTGAACCGGTATCCGGAAATGAAAGACGCGCTTGAGAACAGGACGGTATTTATGAATACGCGTATGGATGCGGAGCTTCCGATGATGGCGGCTCCCGTGTTCCACAAAGACAGGCTTCTATACCTTCTGATGCTCTGGAACGTGGAATTTGAAGATCTGTCCCTGTACAAAAAATATCTGCTGCAGGTAATGGCGCAGATTGTAGAAGGAAATATGGAAAAAGCACTTTTGCCTAAGCAGGGAGTTGAAGAGTAAAGTCTGGAGGTGGAGTATGCTTACAGCGACACAGATGGTCTGGCTGGCTCTGGTGATAAACGCGGTCGCCGCGGTTTTGTATATGATTGTTATGGGAATCCGGATGAGACAGAGATATGTATTGTCCAGGGGAATCATTATGCTGCTTTGTCCCGGAACGGCTGTCCTGGTTTATTTTTTCAGCTATCTTGGCTCGCTTTTTCTTCATGAAAAGGATGTGGATTACGACAATATCAGTATGAGCAAGGAGCGAAAAATCTTTCTGCAGATGGTTGATAAGGAGCTGGAGAGTAACGTGATTCCCATCGAGGCTGCGCTGACAGTCGCAGACACCAGTGACAGGAGAGAGATTATGCTCAATCTGCTGAAGATGGATGTCAGCGAGAATATCGGGCTGATCCGCAGGGCTGTGGAAAATGAGGACACGGAGACTTCTCATTATGCCGCTTCCGCTCTGACAGAGGCAGTTGGAAAATATACCGCTGAGCTGAATGTCCTGCGCGAGCGTTATGAAATGGATCGAACGAGCGGAAAGTCGAACAGAGATTATATAGACGCGGTCGTCCGCGTCCTGGAAAAAGATATCCTGGATGGAGAGGAAAAGCGAAAGTACCTGTATATTCTGACAGATTTGATTAAAAACCTGCGGGAGAATCATTTTGACGAGCTTCGTGAAGAGGACTATATCGGCATGGTAAAAGCGCTGTGTGAGACTGGGGAGCTGCTGGAAGCCGATAAATGGGCGATGGAAGCGATTGACCGGGAACCGGAAAAAGAGGAGACCTATTTAAGCGCTCTGAAGGTAAAATACCTGCTGCGAAAAGAAGAGGAATTTACGGATATCCTGGATAAGCTGAGGCGTTCAGGAATATTTCTTTCGCGCAGGGGAGTGGAAATGGTTGCATTCTGGACGAATAAAGAGTGAGAATACAGGAGTGAAGGGAGATTGCTATGCAGGAGATTGCTTATGCTGTACAGTTTGTTCTGGCGTATTTCCTATTGCTGGTCTGGCTTCCTGCAAAGGTAATGGGGTGGAAGCTGCTGGATGAAGAGAATGGGTTTGAATATGCGGTGAAATCACTGGCAATCAGTCATCTGGTACTGATCAATGGTGTGTTTCTGCTCGCTTTCCTTGGCATTTACCGGACACCGTTTCTGGTTTTGTATCTGTGTATCGTTCTTGCAGCGGCGGTAAAACTGCGGGGTCTGAAATACCGGGCGCTGGCAGAGCGGATTCTTATCTGGTCTTACCATATTGTGAAAAAAGAATATAAGCTGTCCGTTTATCTGAGAAGGTGGGGCGGTGCTCTCAGCCGTCATATTCTGGGAGTGGTCCGGTCTCTTTTTAAATGCTTTTTTAACCGGGATATTTTTCAGAACCTGCTTTTTGTCGGTTCAATGGCAGTGATTGCCTATCGCAGATTTGAGGCTGTATGGGGAAATTACGCGTATCTGACTTCAGATATGTATGTGCATCACAGCTGGATCAATTATATGGAAGACGGACAGATGTTCTATGATGGGATCTATCCGTTTGGTATGCATAATATGATTTCGGCTTTTCACAAGCTGACCGGGTTGAATCTGAATACAGTCATGCGTTTTTGGGGTCCGTTTACAGCCGTTCTGATGGTGGCTGTTTTATACTGGTTTTCCAAAAAGATTTTTCACTCAGGATGCATCGCGGTTCTGCCTGTAGTGATATATTGTGTGTCTGATTTTATAAACAACGCCTACTCTTTCCGCCTGGCATATACGCTTCCACAGGAGACAGGCATGATTTTCCTGCTTCCGTGTGCCTTTTTTCTGGGGCGGTATCTGATGGAGAACCGAAAATCTGACGGCCTCTGGTTTGCTCTCACGGCGGGGCTGATGGTGTCTTTCCATTTTTACACAGCTATTTTTGGTATTCTTTTATGCCTGGGAATCTGTCTGGGTTTTCTGAAAAAGCTGTTGAATTGGAAACGTATCCGCTCCCTGTTCCTTTGGGTGCTGGTCGCGGCTCTGGTCAGCATCACACCGTTTGGAATAGGAATGCTGCAGGGATACTATTGGCAGGGTTCCACCAGCTGGGCATTGAATGTCATAAGCAGCAGCACTGACAGCAGCTCGGAGGAGAGCCTGGAGACAGAAGAAACGGATGGGGCGAAGAAAGATAACCCCGGTATTCTGGAACGGATTCGGGAGAGGGCGGTTTCCTGCCTTGCCAGGATTCGGGAAGGAGTGCGGGCAGCTGTAGATGCGCAGATAGAAAATATGCCAGAGCCTTGGGGGAAATGCTTTCTGGCCAGCCTGACGCTGTTGGGTCTCATAGGCTTTATCCGCGTTCTTCTTTTACGGCGAAACGGTATCCGTGACCGAATGAAATTGTCCGTATGGTGTTGCTCTGCTTTTACGGTATGCCTGTATGTCAGCTGGGCTTTTGGCTTGCCAATGCTGATGCAGGAGGTGAGGCTTCGAATTTTCCTGGGATATATTGCCCCGCTGGTAGTAGCGGCTCCGATTGATTATCTGGGCACAGTACCAGTCGCCTGGCTGAAGTGTTTTCTGGAATACGGTCTGACCGGCGTACTCTCCGGAGCAATCTGCCTTTCTGCGTGGGAAAATGGATTCCCATACCAGTCCTGCTATGATCTGGAAACCTCCCTTGCGGCGGAGGCCTGCCTGGAAATCCAAAAGGAGTATGAGGACAGTACCTGGACAATGGTTTCTCCTGTGGAAGAATTCACGTTGAATTATAACAGAGGCTATCATTATGAACTCTGGGAGTTTATCACGGATATGGAGGAATATGAGGAGGGGATGACGCTCACAATTCCCACAGAGTATGTATTCTTTGTCCTTGAGAAACGTCCGATTCAGTATAATCAGGTTCAGAATTCGGATGAAATATATTTGAACGAGGAGCTTTCAGAGGAGGATGCGGATCGGGTAATGACAAAGGAGGCTCTGCAGATCTCGGATGGCGGGGAAATGCTCTATTATTCTGTGTATGAGAACAGGCGCGGGCTGGAGGCAAAGCTCTACTGCTGGCTTGAGGCCTATATGGAGATATTTGCAGAACAGTTTGAGATTTATATGGAGGATGAGGAATGTGTGATTTATAAATTCACGCAGAACCCGGAAGCACCGAATAACCTGGCAATTGATTATGGTTACAATGAAACCGCTGCCGGTAATTAACAGATAAATGGATAAATAATAATATGAAGAAAAAAGTTCTGTTTGTAATGAATACGAT
>JAJQIE010000100.1 GCA_021199395.1 Lachnospiraceae bacterium
GTAATAGAAGAGGAGCAGGTAGTGTTCCGTGTATGGGCGCCTACCGCGTCCTCTGTTTCTGTGAGAATCTATCCGGATGGAGATTCCGGGGAGATGGAGGCGGAGCTGCCGATGACCGCAGGGGAAAACGGGGTCTGGAAAGCGGAGGGAGAAGCAGCTCTTGTGGGGAAATACTATACCTATTACGTAACAGTATATGGGGAGAGCGGGGAGACGATCGATCCTTACGCGAAGTCTGCTGGTGTAAATGGTCAGAGAGGGATGATACTGGATTTGTCAAAAACGGATCCGGAGGGCTTTTCGGACGATACCATGCCGGAGACGGAGAGCGCCACCGATGATGTGATTTATGAGATAAGCGTCCGTGATTTTACAGTGTCTGATACATCGGGGGTTACAAATAAAGGCAAATATCTTGGCCTTGCAGAGACAGGGACTGTAAATGAGTATGGAGACTCAACCGGGCTGGATTACCTGAGGGAGCTTGGGATCGCATATATACAGCTGATGCCAACGATGGATTTTGAAGGGATTGATGAGGAAAACGGGGAAGGATATAACTGGGGATATAATCCTCTGAGCTACTTTGTACCGGAGGGCTCCTATGCAACGGATGCGAAAAATGGGGAGGTTCGAATAGCTGAATATAAGGAAATGGTACAGGCGCTCCATGAAAATGGCATCCGTGTAGTCTTAGATGTAGTCTATACGCATACCTATACCTACAGCGATTCCAGCCTGAATATTCTTGTTCCGGGATATTATTATCGGTTTACGAAAGACGGATCACTATCCGATGGCTCCGGCTGTGGCAATGAAACCGCGACAGAACGGGCTATGATGCGGAAGCTGATCGTAGATTCCGTATGCTACTGGGCGGAGGAATACCATGTGGATGGATTCCGTTTTGATCTGATGGGGCTGATCGATACGGAAACCATGGAGGCTGTGCGTATTGCCCTCGATGAGATCAACCCGGAGATTCTGGTTTATGGAGAGGGGTGGACGGGTGGCACTTCTTCCTATGAGGGGGAGACGGCCTCCTCCGCGAACGCGTCCTCGCTCTTGGGAGTTTCCTTTTTTAACAATGTATACCGCCGGGGAATACAGGCATATATCTGTGGAGACGCCGGAGACGATGGCGAGTATGTCAATTGGGTGAAATTTGGAATTATCGGTGCGGTCTATTATGAGGAATTATATGACACGCTGGGCTACTGGACTTCAAGTCCGGATCAAAGCATCCAATATTCGACCTGCCACGATGGCTATACTTTGTATGACCTGATCCGGCAGAACTGTTCGAATGAGTCAGAGGATAACTGGATTAAGAGAAATCAGCTGGCCTCGGCAATGGTGCTGACAGGCGAAGGAATTCCTTTATTCCAGTCCGGTGAGGAATTTCTGCGCTCAAAGCCTGGCAGTGATGGGAACTACTATTCGGACTCCTATAATGCCGGCGATGAGGTCAATGCGCTGGACTGGAATCAGCGCACTGAGAACAGTGATCTGGTGGAGTATTACAGAGAGTGGATTGCCATACGCAAGATGAACGACGCGTTTGGTCTGGATTCAGCGGAGGCTGTACAGGAGAAGCTTTCTTTTCTGGATTCAGATGGTGAGCTTGTCATTGGTTATGACATTGCGCTAAGAAAGAATCTTCTGTTTATCAGACATACGGTGGTAATTTATAATGCCGGTGAAGAAACGGGAAGTGTCAGCTTTTATGGGAAAACACTTGAGGCAGAGCCTTTGTCCGTCGCAGTCTATACAGAAACGAGGGCAGATCTGTCCGCCTGTGCGCTGGCGGCTGTTGCCGGAATTCTTCTTCTGCTTGCTGTGGTGATTCTGATACGGAGAGGGAGAAAAAGGAAGAGCATTTTGAGGGAAAGAGTGGGAGAATAGATGGGAAAAAATAAAACGAGTGAAAAGATAAATATAGCGGTGACAGTGAATGACAATTATGTCTATCCTCTTAAAATCATGCTGCATACGCTTTTTCATTCCAACCGGGACATACGCGCGCAGGTATATCTGATTTATTCCGATGTGTCGCGGGAAAATCTGGAAAATCTGAGAAAGCTTTGCACCAGCTTTCAGAGCGGTTTTTTTCCTGTGAAAATAGGAGAGGAGTATTTCAGGGATGCTCCCTGTATGCTCCACCTCTCAAAAGAAATGTATTATCGAATTCTCATAGCAGACTTCGTCCCTGATACACTGGAACGTATTCTCTATCTGGATCCGGATATGCTGGTACTGGGGGACATTCGTCCTCTTTACCATGTAGAGATGGACGGGAAATTTTTTGCCGGGGCGCAGGACCGGCTTCAGGATGGACAGCGCAAGAAAAAGAATCCTGAGATCAGGACAACCTATATCAATTCCGGTGTGCTGGTCTGCAACCTCGCCTGTCTTCGAAAGGAACAAAACCGTCAGGAGGTATTTGACTTTCTTGTGGAGAACAGGGAGCGCCTTCAATTCCCGGATCAGGATCTGATCAATGAACTGTACGAGGAACGGCTGGTCTATGTAAAAGACAGGTACAATCTGAATCCGAACATACCCTACGCGCGGGAGTTTTTCTATTCGAATTTCTTTCCTTTTCTCTGGCCAGAAGAGGAGCGTCCCGTATGTCTTCACTATATGGGAAGCGACAAGCCGTGGAATCCGGGATACAATCTGTCACGCTATCAGTATTACTGGCTGGCGGAAATGAGGTATTCGGATCGAAATAAGCTGAAAATTTTTCTGCGTGGTGTAAAGATTCCGGGCAGTATTGTTTCGGAAGCATTAATATTTGTCGGGGCAGTAAAGAATCGAATCAGGAAACGAATCGGACGATTACCAGGAAAAATGGAAACAGATGGTTCGGCAAACGGATTGGGCAGGTCAGGTGAAATGAAGCATACGATAGAAGTTTATGTGGCTACACACAAAAAGGTAGAATTAAAACTGCCGGACTATTGTCGCCTGATTCAGGTCGGCAGCGCTCTGCATGACAGAATGGATGGATATCTGCATGACGATGAGTGGGAACCTCATATTTCGGATAAGAATGAATCTTACTGTGAACTGACTGCCCTGTACTTCCTCTGGAAGCACAGTGAAGCTGAGATTAAAGGACTGTTCCAATATCGGCGCCTGTTTTACAATGGAAAGCCGTTATCCTGCAATCGATGCTTCATAACGGAAAAAGCAGGTCAAATCGCAGAGACCTGTCTCACGGAGTCGCAGATTCGGGAATATCTAAACGAATATGATATTATTGATGAGATTCCTTTTACTCCTGGTCTGATAACGGCGAAAGCAGCATTGGAACGATGCTGCTACCCAGAGGATATAGAGAAACTTGACCGGGTAATCTGTGAGTATTATCCTGAATATTATGAGACATTTAAGCGTGTTATGGGGCTGCGAAACCTTTCTTACTGTAATATGCTGATAGCCAAACGAGAAACTTTTGACGCATATTGTGAATGGCTCTTTGGTGTGCTTGCCAGATGCGAGGCCTTGATTTCTGTCAGTTCATATGATATCGCTCACAAAAGAGTATTTGGCTTTTTTGGTGAAATACTGATGGATGTTTGGATCAGACAGCAGGAACTAAAAGAAAAGCATGTGCCAAGACTTCGCGTTCTGGAATACAGCACGAACAAAACTGGCTTCGGTCGCATATTTTTCTGCGTGAAGTCGGAACTCCTTCAAGCACTTGCGAGAAGAAATATCAGAGTTCCAGTAGAGCATACCAGGATTTTGGATGCTTATTGGGAGAATTCCACTAATACATAATCTTGAACGGATAGGGGCGCATATATCCTCTATCCGTTTTATTTGCTGCTCTTTTGATAAAATCCTTACCTATTTTATTGATGTGATATCTGATGAATTTATAGCGCAATTATTTCGTGCTTGCAATCATTTTCAGATGTGTTAGAATAAATACAGATTATGCCGAGACACGGGAAACATTTTTTGGTTCCCCGTATCTGTGGCAAAGCGGAAAAGGAGAAGAGTATTATGGCTGACGAAATGAGTATAAGGATTCAGGAAATGGGCGTGGTTCCGGTAGTCGTTCTGGAGGACGCAGCGGACGCGGAACCGCTTGCGAAAGCGCTCTGTGAGGGCGGGCTGCCGTGCGCGGAGGTGACGTTCCGCACCGCTGCGGCAGAGGAGAGTATCCGCCGTATGGCGCAGGCTTACCCGGATATGCTGATTGGCGCAGGCACTGTACTTACGATCGAGCAGGTTGACCGCGCGGTGGCAGCCGGGGCAAAATTTATCGTGAGTCCGGGCTTTGATCCGGAGATCGTGGATTATTGTCTTGAAAAAGAGATCCCGATTTTTCCAGGGTGTGTGACGCCGTCTGAGGTGGCGCAGGCAGTAAAACGCGGACTTAAAGTTGTGAAATTTTTCCCGGCGGAGCAATTCGGCGGCGTGAATACCATCAAGGCACTCTCAGCGCCGTATGTTGGCCTGAAGTTTATGCCGACCGGCGGTGTGAACGCGGGTAATCTGAAGAGCTATCTCACCTGCCCGGCCATTATCGCCTGTGGCGGAAGCTGGATGGTAAAGGGCGCACTGATCAAAGAGGGCAAATTCGATGAGATTCTCAGCATGACGGAGGAGGCAGTCGCTCTGGTAAAGGAGATCCGCGCTTAAAATCAGCATGGATAAAGGGAGGTCTGGAATGGCTGATCAGGAAAAATATGTGGCATATGTCGGCACTTACACACATGGGAGCAGTATTGGCATCCATATCTATGATATTGATGTAGAAGCCGGACATATGACAGAGAGGGAGGTAATCCCGGTCAACAATGCGTCGCATATGACGAAATCTTATAATGGAAGGTATCTCTACTCGATCGCGGATGAGGGGGTGGAGGTGCTCAAAATTCTGCCGGATGGCGGACTTTCCCCCATCAATCAGGTTGGCATAGACGGTATGCGGGGCTGCTATCTTTCGACAGATCAGTCCGGGCGTTTCCTTTTTGTGGGAGGCTACCATGACGGCAAGGTTACAGTCGTCCACACGCATAAGACCGGACGGCTGGGTTCTGTCATGGATGGGGTTTTTCACAAGGGGCTTGGGCTTGGAGGCGTCGCGGGACGCAATTTCCTTCCCCATGTGACCTGTGTGACGCCGACCCCGGATGACAAATATCTCTGTGCGGTGGACAATGGAGTAGATCAGGTCAAGCTTTACAAGGTAAATGAAAAGACCGGAAAGCTGAAGCTCTATGATATCCTGCGCTGTAAGCTGGATTCCGGTCCGAGGCTGCTTGTTTTCAGCAAAGACGGCAGATACGCGTACATCAACAGTGAGCTGACCAATGAGATTACCGTGTATCGCTATGACGGCACGGGAAAAGCGCCGGAGTTCGAGCCGATTCAGACAATCTCCTGTCTGAGAGATAAGGAGTCGCGCGGCAGCGCCGGCTGCGGTATGAAGATCGCGCCGAGCGGCCGATATCTGTACGCGTCTACGGCAGGAGAGAATACAGCGGCTGTTTTTAGCATTGACCAGGAAAGCGGGCTTCTCGAAATGCTGTGCTGTCTCCCG
Source organism: Lachnospiraceae bacterium (assembly GCA_021199395.1). Classification (GTDB taxonomy): domain Bacteria; phylum Bacillota; class Clostridia; order Lachnospirales; family Lachnospiraceae; genus Choladousia. Next base: position 5,564 of record JAJQIE010000100.1, read on the forward strand.
ATCAGCGGCGAATACCCTAAGGATCTTGATGTACTGCCGGGGGAGAAGACCCTGGTGGTTCTCAACCATGAGACGAATGAGATCCGCTTTTTCACGATTGACTATGAGAAGAAGCTGCTGGTTATGAAGGGGCGTCCGATTAAGATCGATACGCCGAACTGTATTTTGATTTCGAAGGTTGGGTAAATGATTCCTGTGTAATCGAGCAGACGGATAGGGGAGAAAGGCATTCCCCTGTCCGTTTGCACACAGGCAGATAAGAAACTGTCATGAAATGATGCGGCGTGTATTTTAACCGAATATTTTTTTGACATAGCTGATCTGCGACGTCATTGCGAGCAGCAGATGGTCGGCAAGCGTGATGGCCGTCATGGCTTCGACTACCGGAACCGCTCTGGCCACGACGATCGGATCATGCCTTCCGTGAATACTCTCTACATGGCAGCTGCCGTCTTTTCCGAGCATGCTCTGCGGCTGCGCGATCGAGGGAGTTGGCTTGAAGGAGGCGCGGAGCAAAAGAGGCGCTCCATCGCTGATTCCGCCGAGAATACCGCCGCTGTGGTTGCTGGCTTTATAGGGGATGCCATCTGCACCGCAAAGATAAGCGTCATTGTTTTCCGACCCCTTTGCTCTTTGGACGGCGGCTCCGTCTCCGATCTCTACGGCTTTGACAGCGCCGATCGACATCAGCGCTTTTGCCAGGTTTGCGTCCAGCTTTTCGAAGCAGGGCTCACCAAGACCTGCCGGGAGATGGCGGACAATACATTCTATCGCGCCGCCGCTTGAATCCTGTGAGCGGATGCAGGCATCCAGCCATGCGAGCGCTTTCTGCGTGGCCTGCCGATCCGGCATACGCACGGGGCTTTCCTCCGCATAAGCAAAATCCAGTGTTTCCCGATCGATATTCTCTATGGTCACAGGTCCGATCGCGCTCACATAAGCGCTGACTGTGACGCCGAGCTCCGAGAGCAGCTTTTGCGCTACCGCGCCCGCAGCCACTCGTCCGATTGTTTCACGCGCAGAGGAACGTCCTCCGCCGCGGTAATCCCGAATCCCGTATTTCTGATCGTAGGTGTAATCCGCATGCCCCGGACGATAAAGCTCTGCGATGCTTCCGTAATCCCGTGAGCGCTGATCCTGATTGCGCACCAGCAGAGAAATCGGAGTTCCGGTTGTGAGCCCCTCGAAGGTTCCGGACAGGATTTCCACCTGATCGGCTTCGGACCGCGCTGTCGTGTATCGGTTTTGTCCGGGACGCCTGCGGTCGAGCTGCTTCTGGATGTCTTCTTCTGTGAGCGCAATCCCCGCCGGACAGCCGTCGATCACGACTCCGATTCCTTTCCCGTGAGATTCCCCCCATGTGCTGATTTTAAAGATTGTACCGAATGTAGATCCCGCCATTTTCTCGCTGTCACTCATTTTCTAAACTCTCATGCCGCATTGTGTTCATGCTCCGGGCCGCTCCGGTCGGCGCCAAACGGGCGTCACTGGCGCCCGGCACCGTAATCCGGCCTGATCGGCCTGCTTACTCATACCGTCTTGGTCATCCAATAGCCAGTCATCTGAGTGCGCAAGCGCCCTCATCTGTCTGGCTATTGACGACGCTTTTACAGTATAGTATAGGAAGCCGGACATTGGCAAGCGGAACTTTTTTCGGGCGCTGGCATATTTTGATATGGAATATGGTTTATGGAGCCTGGCTTATGCAGACAGCTTGCAGCAGATACGGCATTATTTATACGGTAGAAGAGGGGGATACTCTGTATCTTATCGGAAAAAAATACAATGTAAAGGTGTCCTCCATCATCTATGCGAATCCCTATTCCTCTGTTTATAATCTTAGGTCGGGAGATCAGATCTGCATTCCCAAGGTGTGCATTTCTTAAAAAAAATGAAAAAACGGAAAGAAACCCGACAGTACGATTGACAAAAGGATTTTCGAATTTTATAATGGCACAAGTGACAGAGTGGCAGAGTCATTTAGCAGAGAAAGAGGATGGAATATGGACTTTTTAAATAAAATGGAGCGCAAATACGGCAGATATGCGATACGGAACCTGCCGGCGATCATGATCGCTTTGTATGTGGCAGGATATCTGATTGAACTGTTTATGCCGTCACTGGTATCCTGGCTGTACCTGTCTCCGACGATGATTCTGCGGGGACAGATCTGGCGTCTGGTCACATGGCTGATCATTCCGCCGTACGGTCTTGATGTTTTTACGATCATTACCCTGTATTTTTATTTAACAAGCGGGCGGCCGCTGGAGCAGACCTGGGTGGCTTTCCGGTTTAATGTCTACATT
>JAJQIE010000132.1 GCA_021199395.1 Lachnospiraceae bacterium
CGATCGTGACAGTAACTCCTGCCGGGATCACTACTGGCATTCTTCCTATACGTGACATGCCATTTTTCCTCCTTACTTAGATTTTCGGAGAAGATGCGGGATCTTCTCTGTTTTCAGTAAAGGTCACATATTTGCAAAGCAAATGTGTGACGTAGAATGTTCCGATTTACACAATAAATCGAGAACACCCAGGCCGCCGCCAACGGCGGTGGCTCATCTCTACCTTTTGCAGCATATCTGGCGAATTACCACACAAATGCGAGCACTTCGCCGCCTACCTGCAGCTTTCTTGCCTGCTTGTCTGTAATCACGCCCTGATTTGTGGACAGGATCGCAATACCCAGTCCTCCAAGGACTCTCGGCAGCTCATCCTTGCCGGCGTATACGCGCAGCCCCGGCTTGGAGATTCTCTTCAGTCCCGTGATAATCTTCTCGTTCTTGTCAGCGCCGTATTTCAGGGTAATATGGATATTTTTAATTACGCCATTCTCTACAAGCTCATATTTTCTGATATATCCTTCATCTACCAGGATGTCTGCGATCGCAATTTTCATCTTGGACGCCGGAACATCTACGGTATCATGCTTTGCTGTATTTGCATTGCGGATTCTTGTAAGCATATCCGCAATCGGATCTGTAACAGTCATGTAAGTTTCCTCCTTATTACAATTACCAGCTTGCTTTCTTCACACCCGGAATCTGACCCTTATACGCCAGTTCACGGAAGCAAACACGACAGATACCATATTTTCTTAATACGGAATGCGGACGTCCGCAGATTCTGCAGCGTGTGTACGCTCTGGTAGAGAATTTCGGTTTGCGCTGCTGCTTTATTTTCATTGAAGTTTTTGCCATGGATCTTTCCTCCTACTTCATAAACGGCATATTGAACAGTCTCAGCAATTCCCTTGCTTCCTCATCAGTCTTTGCTGTGGTGACAAAGATGACGTCCATACCGCGCACCTTGTCGATCTTGTCATACTCGATTTCCGGGAAAATCAACTGCTCCTTAATGCCCAGTGCATAGTTTCCTCTGCCGTCAAACGCATTCGGATTCACGCCTCTGAAGTCACGTACACGCGGCAGCGCAAGATTGATCAGGCGGTCTACGAAATCATACATTTTCTCACCGCGAAGAGTGGTCTTGCATCCGATCGCCATGCCCTCTCTGATCTTGAAGTTAGCGACAGAATTCTTTGCTTTTGTCTTTACCGCTTTCTGTCCGGTAATTGTCTCCATATCCTTAATCGCGGAATCCAGAACCTTGGCATTTTCCTTTGCCTCGCCAACGCCCATGTTGACTACTACTTTTTCGAGCTTCGGCACTTCCATGATATTTTTATATCCAAATTTTTTGATCATAGCGTCTACGATCTCATTCTGATATACTTCTTTCAGTCTGCTCAACTTGTGCACCCTCCTCTCTCAATCAGTCAATTACTTCTCCGGTGGATTTCGCCACGCGGACCTTTTTGTCCCCATCGATCCGGAAACCGATTCTGGTCGGAGTCCCTTTATGGAGATACATAACGTTCGACGCATCAAGATAAGCTTCCTTTGTCACGATCCCGCCCTGCTGATTGCCGACCGACGGTTTCGTGTGTTTTGTCACAAGATTTACTCCCTCAACAAGAACCTTGCCATCCTTTACCGCAATGACCTTGCCGTCCTTGCCTTTATCTTTGCCGGCGATGACTTTTACCTGATCGCCTTTTTTAATCTTATTCATGTTCCGGTCCTCCTTATAATACTTCCGGCGCCAGAGAAACGATCTTCATGAACTTCTTGTCACGAAGCTCTCTTGCTACTGGTCCAAAAATACGGGTTCCGCGCGGATTCAGGTCATCCTTGATGATGACCGCTGCATTCTCGTCAAATCTGATATATGATCCGTCCTTGCGGCGAACGCCCTTCACCGTGCGGACAACAACAGCCTTTACAACGTCTCCCTTTTTGACAACGCCACCTGGTGTTGCATCTTTAACCGTAGCAATGATAATATCGCCAATGGCTGCATATCTTCTGGTAGAACCGCCCATAACACGGATGCAGAGAATCTCTTTTGCACCAGTATTATCAGCAACTCTGAGTCTGGATTCCTGCTGTATCATGCCGATATCCCTCCTATACTATTTAACCTTCTCAACAATCTCAACAAGTCTCCATCTCTTATCCTTAGACAGAGGTCTTGTCTCCATTACCTTTACAGTATCGCCGATATTGCATTCGTTGTTCTCATCATGTGCTTTCAGCTTGTATGTCTTCTTTACAATCTTGTTGTAGAGCGGATGTCTCACATGATCCTCTACAGCCACAACGATCGTTTTATCCATTCTATCGCTGACAACCTTACCCGTGCGGGTTTTTCTAAGATTTCTTTCCACGGAAATTCTCCTTTCTTGTACTGTCATAAACCCCGATGGAGATTTGCGACTTTTCCCGTCCTGAGATCATATAAGATTACGCATTCGCCTTTTCTGTGATAACAGTCTGGATCCTTGCGATGTTTCTGCGGACTTCCTTGATCCTGCCAGTGTTATCGAGCTGATTTGTCGCGTTCTGGAATCTCAGATTGAAAAGCTCCTTCTTAGCAGCTACCAGTTCTTCCTGTAGTTCTGCCGCGGATTTGTTCTTCAGACTATCTACATATTTCTTACTCTTCACTGTTATCACCGCCTTCTAAGTCTGCACGAGAAACGATTTTACATTTGCAGGGTAATTTATGCATAGCGAGACGCAGCGCCTCACGGGCAACATCATCCGGAACTCCGGCCAGCTCAAACATCACACGGCCCGGCTTTACAACCGCAACCCAATACTCCAGAGTACCTTTTCCTTTACCCATTCGGGTCTCAGCCGGCGTCGCCGTTACAGGCTTATCCGGGAAAATCTTGATCCAAACCTTACCGCCACGCTTGATATAACGGGTCATTGCAATACGGGCTGCCTCGATCTGGTTGGATTTGATCCAGCACGGTTCGAGCGCCACAAGGCCATACTCACCGTAAGTGATCGTGTTGCCTCTCAGGGCTTTTCCTTTCATGGAACCACGGAACTGTTTACGATGCTTTGTTCTCTTCGGCATTAACATTATTTATCGCTCCCTTCTTTTTTAGATGGAAGTATTTCGCCCTTGTAGATCCATACCTTTACGCCAACCTTGCCGTATGTGGTGTTTGCCTCGGCGAATCCATAGTCGATATCTGCTCTCAATGTCTGAAGCGGGATCGTACCCTCGCTGTAAAACTCAGAACGCGCCATATCAGCGCCGCCAAGACGTCCCGATGCGGAGGTCTTGATTCCAAGCGCGCCGGACTTCATGGTTCTGCTCATCGCAGACTTCATCGCGCGGCGGAAAGATACACGGTTCTCAAGCTGCGCTGCGATATTCTCCGCTACGAGCTGAGCGTCCTTATCCGGCCTCTTGATCTCCTTTACATCTACAATCAGCTTTTTGGAAATCATCTTCTGAAGCTCCGCTCTGAGCTTCTCAATCTCAGAACCGCCCTTGCCGATTACTACGCCGGGCTTCGCCGTATGGATGGTCACCTTTACTCTGTCAGATGCCCGCTCAATCTCGATCTTTGAAACACCTGCGCTGTATAATCTCTTTTTCAGAAATGTACGGATCTCGTGATCCTCAATAAGGCAATCAGCGAAATCGCTTTCTGCATACCATTTGGAATCCCAGTCTTTAATAATACCAACTCTAAGACCATGCGGATTAACTTTCTGTCCCATGCCAGTCCTCCTTACTTCTCATTCAGCACGATTGTGATGTGGCTCATACGCTTCTCGATGCGGTATGCTCTGCCCTGTGCTCTCGGTCTGATTCTCTTCATTGTCGGACCCTTGTTTGCGTAGCACTCCTCTATATACAGATTCTCCGCTTTCATGCCGTTGTTGTTCTCGGCATTCGCGATTGCGGATTTCAGAAGCTTTAAAATCACTTCAGATGCGTATCTCGGAGTATATGTCAGAATACCGATCGCAGTCTGCACATCCTTTCCTCTGATGGCATCCAAAACGTAACAAGCCTTACGGACAGAAACACGCGCGTATGATACCTTTGCTGACGGCCTCATATCCTTCTGGGCATTTCTCTCTCTCTTGATCTGGGATCTATGTCCTTTTGCCATTGGATTCGTCTCCTTTCCTTACTGCGAAAGCGTTGCCAGCCTCCTGGACGCGCAGGCGCCATACCTTCTGGAATCTGGCAGCTCTATCTATATCTAACGTCAGCGGGCACGGGATTTCTTTTCGTCCTTGCCGTGTCCTCTGTAAGTCCGTGTCGCTACGAACTCGCCAAGCTTGTGTCCTACCATATCCTCAGTGATATACACCGGAACATGCTTTCTTCCGTCATGCACCGCAATGGTATGTCCAACCATCTGCGGAAAAATCGTGGAACGGCGGGACCAGGTCTTGATCACCTGTTTGCTCCCCGAAGCGTTCAGCGCATCTATTTTCTTCAGCAGACTCTCATCAGCAAACGGTCCTTTTTTCAGTGAACGAGCCATTATTTACCTCCTTAATCAATACATTGGAGCACTCGCGATTGAATCACGCTTCGCGTGATGGGCGGGTGCGCAGGTGATAAGGTATCCTCCCGGCAGGCCGGGCTCTTCCTTATCACATTAAATAGCCTTACCGTCTCTTCTTCTTACGATCAGCTTGTTGGAAGCCTTCTTCTGCTTTCTGGTCTTCAGGCCCAGTGCAGGCTTGCCCCATGGTGTGCTCGGACCCGGACGTCCAACCGGAGCACGTCCTTCACCACCGCCATGCGGATGGTCGTTCGGATTCATTACAGAACCGCGGACAGTCGGGCGGATTCCCATGTGACGTTTTCTTCCCGCTTTACCAATATTGATCAGGTTGTGGTCGCCATTGCCGACTACGCCAACCGTCGCGCGGCACTCGATCGGCACCATTCTCATTTCACCTGACGGAAGTCTTAATGTCGCGTATTTGCCTTCCTTTGCCATCAGCTGAGCGCTGTTGCCGGCAGAGCGAACCATCTGTCCGCCATGTCCCGGATACAGTTCAACATTGTGCACCATAGTACCTACAGGGATCGCGGACAGCGGCAGGCAATTGCCGATACGAACCTCTGCCTCCACTCCGTTCATGACCGTCCAGCCAATCTGCATGCCCTGCGGCGCAAGGATGTAGGATTTCTGTCCATCCGCATAACAGATCAGTGCGATGTTCGCAGAACGGTTCGGATCATACTCAATCCCAAGTACCTTTGCCGGAATTCCGTCTTTATTTCTCTTAAAGTCTACCAGTCTGTATTTTCTTCTGGAGCCGCCTCCATGATGTCTTACCGTAATCTTGCCCTGATTGTTCCGTCCCGAATGCTTTTTCAGAGACACAGTCAGCGACTTCTCCGGAGTCTTTTTCGTAATTTCCGAAAAATCAGAACCAGTCATATGCCTTCTGGAAGGTGTATATGGTTTATAGGTTTTGATTCCCATGATGTTTCTCCTTTCAATCGATATTTATTATCCTGCTTCGCAGCAGATATTTTCACAACACAGCGGGGTGTGTCATATGCCCGCTCAGCAAAACGCCACTCACGGGCCTGCGATTCACGCTGAAGCACCCGCAATTGAATCACACTTCGCGTGACAGGCAAATGCGCATATCGTTTACAGTCCCTCGAAAATCTCGATGTCCTTGCTGTCCTCTGTCAGTGTAACGATCGCTTTCTTTGTCTTCGCGGTCTTGCCATAGGTCGTGCCGCGGCGTCTGGTCTTACCCTCACAGTTCATTGTGTTTACGCCTTTTACCTTTGCGCCGTCGAACATTTTCTCAACCGCTTCTTTTACCTGTGACTTGGTCGCGTCCGGATGAACCAGAAAGGTGTATTTTTTCTCAGCCATAGCGCTCATGCTCTTCTCTGTGATGACCGGCTTCTGGATCACGTCATAATACTTGATATCTGCCATTACGCATACACCTCCTCGATCAGCTCTACCGCAGCCTTTGTAGTCACTACTGTATTGTATTTCAAAATATCATATACATTTATCGTGTTTGTCAGCGCAGTCTTCACATCCGGAAGATTTCTCGCGGAGAGAACCACATTCCGGTCGTTATCTCCGAGAACAATCAGCGCACGGTCAACCTTAAACGCGTCCAGAACAGCCTTCATGTCCTTTGTCTTGATCTGCGCAAGCTTCAGCTCGTCAAGAACAATCAGCTTATTCTCCTGCACTCTGCTGGTCAGCGCGGACTTCAGAGCCAGTCTCTTTTCCTTCTTATTCATCTTGAAGGTGTAATCTCTCGGAACCGGAGCGAATACTACGCCGCCGCCCTTCCACTGCGGAGCTCTGGTTGAACCCTGTCTCGCATGACCTGTCCCTTTCTGTCTCCACGGCTTTCTCCCGCCGCCGGAAACCTCGGAACGTGTCTTTGCCTTCTGTGTACCCTGGCGATTGTCCGCAAGCTGCTTTACAACCGCAAGATGTACCAGATGCTCATTCACATCTACGCCAAATACGGCATCATTCAGCTCCATCGTGCCGACTTCTTTGCCTTCCATATTAAAAACAGATACATTAGCCATCTGTGTTCTCCTCCTTTCCTGTCTTTGGGCTTACTTACCGGTCTTTACGGTATTCTTTAATGTCACAAGTGCTTTCTTAGGTCCCGGAACAGCGCCCTTTACCAGAATCAGATTATTCTCAGCATCAACGCGGACAATCTCAAGGTTCTGAACTGTAACCCTCTCCGCGCCCATGCGCCCTGCCATCTTCTTTCCCTTGAATACGCGGCTCGGATCAGATGCAGCGCCGTTGGAACCCGCATGACGATGATATTTGGAACCATGCGCCATCGGTCCTCTGTGCTGGCCATGTCTCTTGATCGCGCCCTGGAAGCCCTTTCCTTTTGAAATGGCTGTCGCGTCAACCTTCTCGCCCGCAGCGAACACATCCGCTTTGATCTCCTGCTTTACCTCATAGCTCTCAGCGTCGTCCAGCCTAAGCTCTCTCACATATCGCTTGTAAGAAACGCCCGCCTTGTCAAACGCGCCCTTCTGCGGCTTCTTTACAAGCTTTTCTCTCTTGTCAACGAAGCCTACCTGAACCGCGCTGTAGCCATCCTTCGCTACAGTCTTTACCTGCGTAACCACGCACGGACCAGCCTGAAGAACCGTTACCGGAATCAGTAATCCGTTGTCGTCGAAAATCTGTGTCATTCCGACTTTTGTTGCCAAAATTGCTTTCTTCATTCTTTTGCCTCCTGTTTTTCTACAGCGGATCATGTGTAACAAATTCACAACAGCAGCGAATCGTTTGCGAAGCAAACGGGTCTGTGACCGGTGCTGTGAATATTCACACACAATCATCCTAGTCTGAGGAGCTATAGTGAACGACAAAATTCTTTTGTCATTCACTATAAATGATGCACACGGACGCGCATGGAATGGCTGCCTGCGCAGCCCGCGTCCGGCGCGGAGTAAAACGACTTACGTCGTTTACTATATCTCAACCCAAATAGGATTTGCCTCAATGCTGTTGTGCAGAATTATTTCTGCTTCATTTTGATATCAATGTACACACCCGCAGGCATTTCCAGTCTGGACAGCGCGTCCACCGTCTTCTGCGTCGGTGCAATGATATCAATGAGTCTCTTGTGAGTCCTCTGCTCGAACTGCTCTCTGGAGTCTTTGTACTTGTGTACTGCGCGAAGAATCGTAACTACCTCTTTCTTCGTCGGGAGCGGCACCGGTCCGCTTACCTGTGCTCCATTTTTCTTTACAGTGTCGATAATTTTCTTCGCGGATGCATCTACCAGCTGGTGATCATACGCTTTCAGTG
>JAJQIE010000283.1 GCA_021199395.1 Lachnospiraceae bacterium
GTATAACAATACAAGCTTCCTATACGGGCTCGATAACGATTATTTACAGGAAACGATAATATCGTTTCTCAGATTATTTGAAATTGATATTCGGGCAGGTACTCTCATCAAAGCTGTCGCCATTCTGCATATTGGTAACCACAATCGTTCCGTCCCCAATCTGAGCGCTCAGATCATCCAGATAATCCAGGATCTCCTGCCAGGTTTCCTGAGCCTCATCTGTCTGCTCAATCGCTGCACTGAATTCAGCCATATCCGTGATAGAGGTTGCTCCGCTGCTCAGATCATAAACCTGGATCAGATCCATATCCGCGAGAGAACCATCAATCATCGCTTCTGTCAGAGTCTCTACAACAACCTTTGTGTTTTTAATCACAGAAGTCAGAATATATCCCGGCTGCTGAGAATCCTTATTTGCGTCTACATGAATCGCAAGCTTCTGTACTTCCTTTGCCTTGGAAGCTACGCCGTCTCCTACAGAACCGGCTACCGCATACACAACATTTGCCCCATTATCAAAATAAGTACCGGCTACCGTACTGCCGCCGGCGGTATCTGAAAATCCAGCGTCATACTTTGCGTAATAATCATAGGTCACATCCAACTCTTCCGCTACATACTGAGCGCCCTCTACAAATCCAACGCCAAATACAGTAATTCCGTTTGAATCAGTAGCGCCGATGAATCCAAGAGCTCTCGCCTCATCCGTGCTGGTCAGGCTGTAATTTTCTCCGAGAAGGACATCTGAATTCTCATTTACGAGAACAGATAACGCACCTGCCAGGTAAGATGATTCATTTACATTATAAAGAATAGAAATGACATTATCATGAATTGTGTTGCCATCCTCATCCTGATTCGGCGTATCATTAAATACCACAAATGTAGTATCCGGATACTGCTCCGCGATCGGAAGAGCTCCTGCCTCACCATTTATCAGAGCGTCAAAATCATACTCCATCGAAAAGATAAGGTTATATCCATCCTCAGCGAGAATAGCAAGAGTGTCGCCAATGCTCTCTGTCGGCTCTACTACCTTATACTCAATTCCAAGAGAATCCGCGCATTCCTGTGCGCCCTCCACAGCTGACTGATTGTATCCGTTATCATTCTGCCCGGACGCATCACACACAATCGCTACCTTTACTTCAGAAGCATCCATAGCGGAAACAGATATGCTTCCTCCAACAGAAGCTACTACCATAGAAGATCCTAACAATAACGCAGCCAATTTCTTCATGCTTATTCCTCCTTGTAGATTACCCTGAGCACGTCAATTTACCTGGTCAATGTAGAATTTGTAATGATCCGTTCTGTAATAACATACAAAGCTCTCTATCGGAATCTCTTTTCCGGACACCTGCCCATATGTAATACAGTTAAACCGGATCACCGGCATCATTGCACTGATTTCCAGATAACCGGCAATAACAGAATCCGGCAACACCGCTTCTATTGTCCTTCGTGCCTTTGTAATCTGAACCTTGTAATCATTTTCAACAATGTCATAGAGTGATCTTTTTTCCAGATCATAGCCTTCCAGACCCGGAAAAAGCTTTTCAGGAAGATAGGTTACCGTATAATTCAATGGCTCCTGATCCGCATAGGTAATGCGTCCAATCATGTGTACCATATCACCTAAAGAAATGTCCAGATACTTTGCGCGCTTCGTATCTACCGGGATTTTCTCCTGCTTTACTGTCTTTTTGGACGGCGTCCGGCCGAGACGCTTCACATCCTCCGTACAGCTATTGAGACAGAACAAATTCTGATCCGCCGCATCCCCCTTTATGTAAGTACCTTTACCCTGAATACGATACAGATAACCCTCATTTACCAACTCGTCAATAGCCTTACGGATTGTTATTCTGCTGAACTGATACTGCTCGATCAGCTCCCGTTCACTGGCAATCAGCATTCCTTCCCGATATTCCCCTGATTCGATTTTCTGAATGATATCTCTCTTTAGAATACAGTATTTCGGCAATTTTTCGTTAAACATATCTTCCTTTCCTGAGAAACTGTCGAAGTATCAGGCCGTATGCTACAACGTAACTTAGTTGTCATAATGTCATGACCAGTTAATCTGATACCGTCATATTACATCATTTCTCTATCTGTGTCAATTATTTTATTATATATTTTTCATTAATTCTGTGAATTTTTTTTATTATTTCTTGTAATTTTCACCATACTTCAAAAATCTATGCACAATATAATTATTCGCCTCAATCTCCTGCGCGTCATCCAGCGGCGCAAGCTCCCGGCTGCCGTACTTTTGCTCCAGCGCATTTCCAATCAGATAATCACAAATATGCGGATTTTTGGGAAGCAGCGGACCGTGCAGGTAGGTGCCTGTGACATTTTTATAAAGGATACCCTCCGCGCCATCCTCACCATTATTTCCATACCCGAATAATACCTTTCCAAGCGGCCGGTTATCGCCAATAAAGGTTCTTCCGCCATGGTTCTCAAATCCAACGATCGGATATGGAAATTCATCATTCTGAATAACGATATTGGAAATCAGGCGCGGGCTGCCCTGCTCCGTATAGAGATCGACCAGAGAAAGCCCCTCAATCCTGCCATCCGGAGTATCATAATAATGGCCGAGCAGCTGATAACCGCCGCAGACAGCAATCACAGTACCTCCATTTTCCACATAGCCATGAAAATCCCCGCGGATCGTTTTCAATTTTTCACATACCAGCATCTGCTCCCGGTCGGATCCGCCGCCGAGCAATACAATATCCAGATCTGAGAATTTCACATGATCCGTGATCTGAAATTCCCGGACCTCCGCCTCAATTCCCCGCCATTCACAGCGCTTCTTCAGGCATTGTATATTTCCTCTGTCGCCATATAAATTCAACAGATCCGGGTAAAGATGTCCAATCGTTATCTTCATCTGATTCTCTCCTGCTATCTATGAATTCAGCAGCATATACTTCAATCTTTTTCTGAAAACATACATTTCATGCACATTAAAAAATACTTATGCAGCCTGTTTAAAATCAATAACAGCAATTTCCTGCATCATTTTTTTTGCCAGATTCACAATCAATTCCAACTTTTCAGCCACTTCATCCGTATAATATTTTTCCCCACACTGATCACATTCAAGACATGGTACATTTTTAATAACTATAACACAATTTTTATAATTTACTACATGAGTTGTTGTACTTTCAACTGTAGTTTTACTTTTACAAAACATACACATATTATTACCTCTTCTTTCTTGTTTTTAAATCATCCATAAATTTCTTTGCATCAGGAAAATATACTGTAATTATATATATGTTTAAATTATCACACCCAGCAACAATATGAAGAATCCGATTATCAACCGCATATCCAAAAATCAGACAACTTGGATTTGGGTAATCATCTGGATATTCTTCTATGATTTCACCGGCCATTATTCCATTTTTTACATCAGCGCGACTGATATCTCTTTCCTGCATTCTCTCCAAAGAGTGTTTCGTCCATATGATTTTAGATTTAATACACAAATCCTGATATATTTTTATATCCATTTTTCACATCCTTTAAATCATTTCCTTCAAAATATTTCTCGTAGAAAACAGCGCGGTATAGTTTACCAGCACATAGAGATTTCCACACCCATCCGCGAGCCTTTTCTCTATCGCGGTCTTTACATCTCCGATCCTCTCACATGGGATATCCACATATTTCATGCGCAGCTGCATATCCTGACAGCGGATACCGCTGACTGTAATCGAGCGGATGCCTTCTCCCAAACCATCTTCCGCTTTACTATTATTCTCCGATGAATCATTTTTTTTCACAATTGAAGTATTAAGCTTCGCTGCATCTGTTTTCATCAGATTCTTTTTTTTGCCGAACCGGTCAAAATCAACGTCCCACAGCCATGAAATATCTGTCCCGTCCTGCGCGTTGTCATTGATGACGATTATGATATCCTTTTCCTTTTTATCCTCCATTACCGCTGAAATATTCTGATTGAATCCCGCGGGATTTTTCGCGAGATTCAGTATTACGTCTGTATTGCCTATATGGAAATGCTCCATGCGCCCATTCTGTGGATTAAATTCTCTGAGCACCTGATCAAAGCCTTCCATCTTTAGCCCCGCGCAGCGCGCGGCAGCGTAAGCGGCGAGAATGTTGTAGATATTATAAAATCCCCGGTAATCCGCGAAAACAGGACGAATCTTATTTTTTCCATTATTCTCATCGAAGGTCGCTTCCATTTCAGAGCCATGCTCTCCGGAAGTCCCGGCAGCAGAAATTATCTCTGATTCTTTTTCTTTTATATCAAATGCCAGACCCTTCGACATATCAATATGAGACGCCTCATAATCCGGTTCAGGTCTGGTAAAATCACAGTTCGGGCAATTATATTTTCCAATCTGGCTGTAATGGTAAAATTCATAATCCAGCCGCGTTCCGCATTTTTTGCAGAACCTGCCCTCGCGGATTTCATGCTGCTCCCCCTGCTCCTGTTCGGAAAACACCCGCTCTGTAATTCCATATGTGATGTATTCATGACCGCTCTCCATTGCCAGATAAGTGGAAAGAGCATCATCCGCATTCACAATAATTTTCATATCCGGAGCCATCTGTATCGCGCGGTTCAGCATATCCATGGTAATATCGATTTCCCCGTAGCGGTCAAGCTGATCGCGGAACAGGTTCGTCAATACCATATAGTCCGGCTTAAAATGTGGAAAAGTACGGAGCGTGGAGGCCTCGTCAATCTCAATACAGGCGTAATCCGCGTCCAGATTTCCGTTGTTTTTAGCCGCAAGTACAAAAGCAGCCGTCACACCGGCCAGCATATTTGATCCGGTGTGGTTGCAGACGACCTTACAGCCTTTCCTGTCCCGGACAGTCTGACTGGGGGATTTTTCCCGCTCTATGGCAGAGCAGAGCAGATTGTTTGTAGTTGTCTTTCCATTTGTGCCGCAGACTACAAAAATCTTTTCCCGCACCTGGGAAGCCAGATCCTTCAGGATATCCGGATCAATCCTTAATGCAACTTTTCCGGCAAACGTCACACCCTGTCTGCCGGAAAGCCTGCATGCGGTACTGATGATCTTTGCCGCCCAGACGGCAATTACCCTTCGTACTCTCAATTATTCTTCCTCTTTCAGCTCATCTTCCAGTTTCTTCAGTGTCTCTTCTTCCGTCTTTGCAGAGGATTCCCGAACCTTTGTGATACTTGCGACCTTATCCTCACTGTCCGCTCCCAGATTCATCAGCTTTACGCCGCTCGCCACGCGCCCGACCACTGAAATATCCTCACATGGCATCTGGATAAGGATACCGGATGTACTGATCATCATAATCTCATTGTCGCGGTTTACCGCCTTAACGCCAACTACATTTCCGGTTTTTTCCGTAATCTTATAGCATTTTACGCCTTTCCCGCCGCGGCTCTGCGCGGTAAATTCTCCCACCGCTGTCAGCTTGCCCAGTCCTTTTTCCGATGCAACCAGCAGATATTCTCCCTGTGAATCCAGCTGCATGCCGACGACCTCGTCACCGTCGGTCAGCGTCATACCGATCACACCCATGGAAGTGCGACCGGTGCTTCTGACATCCGTTTCATGGAAGCGGATACACTGCCCGTATTTTGTCACAAGAAGGATGTCCTTCTTATTATTTGTAAACTTCACCTCGATTAATTCATCATCCTCGCGGAGAGTAATGGCAGCAAGACCAGTTTTTCTCACGAATGCAAAATCAGTAATCGGCGTCTTTTTCACAATGCCGTTCTTCGTCGCCATAAACAGATAGCGATTCTCTTTGTATTCCCGAATCGGAATCAACGCAGTAATTTTTTCTTCAGGCTGAAGCTGCAGCAGATTGATGATTGCCGTACCACGCGCCGTCCGTCCCGCCTCCGGGATCTCATACGCCTTCAGGCGATAAACACGCCCTTTATTCGTAAAGAACATCAGATAATGATGCGTCGTCGTCATCAGAAACTCTTCTATGTAATCATCCTCTATCGTCTGCATTCCTCTGATGCCGCGTCCTCCGCGGTTCTGGCTTTTGAAATTATCCGGCGTCATGCGTTTGATATAGCCAAGCTTTGTCATCGTAATCAGCATATTTTCATCCGGAATCAGATCCTCGGCGGAAAATTCAGTCGCGTCAAATCCAATCGTTGTCTTTCTGTCGTCGCCGTATTTTTCAGAAATCAGAGAAATTTCCGTCTTTATAACGCTAAGAAGCAGCTTTTCATCTCCGAGAATTGCCTTGTATTCCTTAATTTTCTCCATCAGCTCCTTATATTCCGCTTCCAGCTTTTCACGTTCCAGACCGGTCAGTGCACGCAGACGCATATCTACAATCGCCTGCGCCTGTGCGTCCGTCAGTCCGAACCGTTCCATCAATCCTGCTTTTGCCAGCTGCGTTGTCTGCGATCCGCGGATAATCTGAATCACTTCATCGATGTTATCCAGCGCAATCAGCAGACCCTGTAAAATATGGGCGCGCTCCTCCGCCTTATTCAGCTCGTATTTTGTTCTTCTGGTAACGACCTTTTCCTGATGAAGCAGATAATACTGCAGCATCTCTTTGATGTTCATTACCTTTGGCTGATTGCCGTCCAGGGCCAGCATAATCACGCCAAACGTATCCTGCAGCTGCGTGTGCTTATAGAGCTGGTTCAGGATCACATTCGCGTTCACATCTCTGCGCAGCTCGATATTGATCCTCATACCTTCGCGGTTCGACTCATCCGTAATCGCGGTAATCCCGTCAATACGCTTATCGCGCACCAGCTCAGCCATTTTCTCAATCAGACGCGCCTTATTTACCAGATACGGAAGCTCCGTCACGATAATGCGGCTCTTGCCATTGCTCATCGTCTCGATATTTGTGACCGCGCGAATACGGATCTTCCCCTTACCGGTCCGGTACGCTTCCTCAATGCCGCGCTTTCCGAGGATCTGGGCGCCGGTCGGAAAATCCGGTCCCTTTATGATATCCATAATCTCCTCAATCGATGTATCCCGGCCTTCCTCTACGCGATTATCAATGATCTTCACAACAGCGGAAATAACCTCGCGCATATTGTGAGGAGGAATATTCGTCGCCATACCGACCGCAATTCCGGTCGCTCCATTGACCAGAAGATTTGGAAAACGGGAAGGAAGCACGACAGGCTCGCGCTCCGTCTCATCGAAGTTCGGCACAAAATCCACGGTATCCTTATTGATATCCGCAAGCATTTCCATAGCGATCTTACTCAGCCTTGCCTCAGTATAACGCATTGCCGCAGCGCCGTCTCCGTCTACTGAGCCAAAGTTTCCATGGCCGTCCACCAGGGGATAATGAAAGGACCATTCCTGCGCCATATTTACCAGAGCGCCATAGATCGAGCTGTCCCCGTGCGGATGATATTTACCCATCGTATCACCGACAATACGCGCGCACTTTCTATGCGGCTTGTCCGGCCCGTTATTCAACTCAATCATCGAATAGAGAACCCTGCGCTGCACCGGCTTTAAGCCGTCCCGCACATCCGGAAGCGCACGCGCCGCGATCACGCTCATCGCGTAATCAATATAAGACTCCTCCATCGTCTTTTTCAAATCTACTTCTTTAATCTGATCAAAAATATTGTCTTCCACGAGAATCTCCCTTTTCTCTGACTCTTCCATTTATTTAAGAAATGATATTCATTTAAATTTTATTTAAAACAGCAGGCCACAGACCGCCTGCTTTGCAGGCTATATGCCGCTTACGCGTCATATGTCTGAGGCTTTATGGGCGTTCCGCCCATCCCGAAATGAAAATACAGCCTTTAGCAGGTAAACCTGC
>JAJQIE010000061.1 GCA_021199395.1 Lachnospiraceae bacterium
CTAAGGCAGTCAGCGCAATGGCCTGACAAAGCAGAGGCAGCTTGCAGCATTTACATGAATGAACCGAAAAGAACCGCGACCATTACCGTCAGTTGGCCGCGGTTTTTTTATACGCAGGAGTGCGTAAGGAATATAACAGCTGTGCTGTCCGCACCCCGCGCAGCGAGTAGGGAGAAAATCTCCCTACTCGATTGAACACAGCTCTTCCATCAGTCCCCACACCTCTTCGCGTCCCTGCTTCGTCTGTGCGGAAAAGGGAAGCAGCTGCGTCCCCGGACGCACATTCAGGCTCTCCCGTATCAGCTTTATCTGCTTTTGCAGCTGACTCCGCTTAATCTTGTCTGACTTTGTCAGCAGAATCACCGGTTCATAACCATTTGCACAGATCCATTCATACATAGTCCTGTCATTCTGTCCAGGCTCATGCCGGATATCAATCAGCAGAAAGACCGCTTTCAGCTGTGACGAAGAATGCAGGTAGCGTTCGATCATTCTGCCCCATTTTTCCTTCTCCGACTGCGGCACCTTCGCATAGCCGTAGCCCGGCAAATCGACAAGGTACAGAGCGTCATTTACATTGTAAAAATTGATTGTCTGTGTCTTGCCCGGCTGTGAGCTGGTACGCGCCAGGGACTTCCGGTTCATCAATGCGTTGATCAGAGAAGATTTCCCGACATTCGATTTCCCGGCGAAAGCGACCTCCGGCCGCGTATTTTTCGGAAAAGAGCTTGTGATCCCACATACCGTCTCCAGCTCCGCCTTTTTGATAACCATTCCGGTCCTCCCCCTGTATATTCTGTATATTCCGGCTGCTTCCGCCGTCAGTAACATTATCCATATGGCTGTTCCTTACGCCAGCGCTGTTTTCAGTACCTCCGGCATGGCGCCCGCATACACAAGCTTCAGCCCGTCCGTAATCTCATTCTGGATATCCGCGATATCCGTTTTATTCTCCGCCGGCACAATCACCGTCGTAATCCCCGCCTGTTTGGCCGCGAGAAGCTTTTCCTTTAATCCGCCGATCGGCAGCACCCTGCCCCGGAGGGTAACCTCTCCGGTCATCGCCACATCGGCACGCACCGGGATCCCTGTGATAGCGGACAGAATCGCTGTCGCCATCGTAATTCCCGCCGAAGGACCGTCCTTTGGCACGGCGCCCTCCGGGATATGGATATGGATATCATTCTCAGTAAAAAACTCCGGAGCGATCCCATACTGATCGCCAAGGGAACGCACGTAGCTGATCGCTGTCCGCGCAGACTCCTTCATCACATCCCCAAGCTGTCCGGTCAGCAGGAACTCTCCCTTCCCAGGCATTGTATTTACCTCAATCTGCAGCGTATCACCGCCGACACTGGTCCACGCCAGTCCCCGCACAATACCTACGTCGTTTTTTGCATTCTTTTTAAAAACCGTGCTGTGTTTCCGACCAAGATATCGCTCCAGATTTTTTCCCGTCACCTTCACAGAGGGAACGCCGTCTTCCAGAATCTCCCTTGCCGCTTTCCGGCAGATCTCGCCAATCCTGCGTTCCAGCTGCCGGACGCCGGCTTCTTTTGTATAACACGCGATCACCGTCTCCATCGCCGATCTGGTAATCGTAAGCTGGTCTTTTTTAAGGCCGTTATGCGCCAGCTGCTTTCTCATCAGATGCTCCCGCGCTATATGAAGCTTTTCGTTCGCGGTATAGCTCGTCACCTCGATGATCTCCATGCGATCCAGGAGCGGCCGCGGGATCGTATGCACATCATTCGCCGTTGCGATAAAAAGAACCTCCGACAGATCGATCGGCAGCTCCACATAGTTGTCCCGGAAACGGTAATTCTGTTCCGAGTCGAGCACCTCCAGAAGCGCGGAGGAGGTATCCCCTTTATAATCGCTGCTCACCTTATCAATCTCATCCAGCAGCATCAGCGGATTCCTGACGCCCGCCTGCCGCAGACCGTCTACAATCCTTCCCGGCATCGCGCCCACATAGGTACGTCGGTGTCCGCGAATCTCCGCCTCGTCGCGCACGCCACCCAGACTGATCCGCACGAATTTTTTATCCAGAGCGCAGGCAATTGACTGGGCGATCGACGTCTTTCCCGTGCCGGGCGGACCCACAAGACAGATCATCGGGCTGTCGCCCTTTTTGGTCAGACAACGCACTGCCAGGAACTCCAGCACCCGTTCCTTGACTTTCTCCAGTCCGTAGTGATCCCGATCCAGAATTTTTCGGGCATTTTTCAGGTCATGATTATCCTCCGACGACTTCTCCCACGGAAGCTCAAGTAAAGTCTCTATATAGCTCCTGAGCACGGAGCTCTCAGCCGAATTATTGCCAATGCTTTTCAGCCGCTCAGACTCCTTATGGATTTTATCCTTCACCTCGTCAGAATCCTGAAGCTTCAAAGCAGCTTCTTCATAGTGCCTTACATCTGACAGAAGCGTATCCTCGCCTAATTCCTCCTGAATCACACGGATCTGCTCCCGCAGGACATATTCTCTCTGATTCTTATCCACGCGCGCCCTGACCTTTTGCTGTATTTCACTCTGCAGCTGCAGAATCTCTATCTCGCGCGCCATAAACACGGTAAGCCGTCTGTAGCGCTCTACCATATCATTCGCTTCCAGGAGGTTCTGACGTTCCTCATAGCGCATCGGCAGGTGGACGCATACCGTCATTGTAAGCTTTTCAAAATCGTGGAGCTCCTGCAGCTGACGCAGCATTTCCCTGCTGAACTTCTGATTGAGCTGACAGTAGCGCTCCAGAAGATCCTCCAGGCCGCGCGTCATCGCCTCTTTCTCTATGTCATCCAGCTCCACCGCCTCATCATCCAGCGTCTCTATCTGCGCGCGCAGACAGCCGCCCTCATCCGTGACGCCCAAAAGGCTGCCCCGCTCTACGCCTTCCACCTTTACACGTATAATCTCCTTAGGCAGCTTAGCCACATTCATGATCTTCGCGGCTACGCCAATCCCATATAAACTTCGCAAACCCGGATTATTTTCATCCGGGTCGCGCTGTGTCACAAGAAAAACAATCTGATCTGCCTCCATCGCTTCCTCAATGGCACGGACGGACTTCTCACGGCTGATATCAAAATTCAGTATCATTCCCGGAAATACAGTCACACCGCGCAGCGGTATCATCGGCATACTTCTGATTAAGTCTCCCATATATATCTCTTTTCATCTAAGCAGTCTCTTCCATGAAGCCGAACCTGCGCTTTCTCCTGGTACTGATTTCTTTTGTACGATAGGTAAGCTCCGGCTCACCCGTACCCTCTACGGCCTCCTTCGTCATCACGCAGGAGGCAATCGAATCGTCAGACGGTATCCGGAACATCAGATCCATCATTGTCGTCTCCATGATCGCGCGCAGTCCTCTCGCCCCGGTCTTCCGCTTAATCGTGCGATCCGCAATCGCCTCGATCGCCTCCGGTGTGAAAGTGAGCTCCACATCGTCCAGGCCAAAAAGCCCCTGGTACTGCTTGATGATCGCATTCCTGGGCTCAGTCAGAATGCGGATCAGCGCATTCCGATCCAGCTCATCCAGCGAAACGATCACCGGCACGCGTCCCATAAACTCAGGAATCATACCAAATTTAATAAAGTCCTCCGGCATAACCCGCTTCAGAACCTCTCCGACATTTCGATCCCCTGTCTGCGTAAGCTCCGAACCGAATCCGATTCCCTTTCGATCCATACGGTTCTCGATAATTCTGTCAAGGCCTTCAAAAGCTCCCCCGCAGATAAAGAGAATGTTCGTCGTATCAATCTGTAAAAGCTCCTGATGCGGATGCTTCCTTCCGCCCTGCGGAGGCACGGAAGCGACCGTTCCCTCCAGAATCTTCAGCAGAGCCTGCTGTACGCCTTCACCGGAAACATCCCGCGTAATGGAAGCGTTTTCGGACTTTCGCGTGATTTTGTCGATCTCATCAATATATATAATACCGTATTCCGCTTTTTTGATATCATAATCCGCAGCCTGAATGATCTTTAACAGTATATTTTCCACATCCTCACCGACATAGCCGGCCTCTGTCAGAGCGGTCGCGTCCGCGATCGCAAACGGAACATTCAGCAATCTGGCAAGTGTCTGCGCCAGCATGGTTTTACCGCAGCCGGTCGGTCCCAGCATCAGAATATTGCTTTTCTGAATCTCCACATCCAGATATTTTCCGCTCGTAATTCTCTTGTAATGATTGTACACAGCCACGGACAACGCCTTTTTCGCCTCATCCTGCCCAATCACATATTCATCCAGAAATGCCTTGATCTCCGCCGGCTTTGGCAGATTGATCGAGTCCGATTCCCCGATATACTCCTCCGCCATCTCTTCCTCTACGATCTCAGCACATATATCAATACATTCGTCGCAGATATATACCCCATTCGGGCCCGCGATCAGCTTGTGTACCTGATCCTCTGTCTTATTGCAAAAGGAACATCTGACTTTTTCCGTGATTTTCCCCGGCATATCTCCACCTCATTTAATTAAACTTCCCTGAATCGTTCTCCCCTGCGCGTCACAGCACAGAGGGACTGTCACAAATCCCTGCAACAGCCCCCGCATCTTTCTTACTTATCTGGACGTAACCACTTCATCAATCAGGCCGTAAGCCTTCGCCTCTTCGGCTGTCATCCAGTTGTCTCTCTCTGTGTCCGCCGCGATCACCTCAAACGGCTGGCCGGTATTTGCTGAAAGCATCTCATTTAGCTTCTGCTTCGTCTGAAGTATCTTATCCGCAATGATCTTGATGTCAGTCGCCTGTCCCTGCGCTCCGCCGGATGGCTGATGGATCATCACCTCTGAATTCGGAAGCGCAAAACGTTTCCCCTTCTGACCACCCGCGAGCAGAAATGCGCCCATACTCGCAGCCATACCCATGCAGATGGTGGATACGTCGCATTTCACATAGTGCATTGTATCGTAGATTGCCAGCCCCGCGGACACAGAACCACCTGGGCTGTTAATGTACAGGTGAATGTCCTTATTCGGATCCTCTGATTCCAGAAATAAAAGCTGCGCAACGATCAGATTCGCACTCACATCCGTCACTTCTTCTCCAAGAAAGATAATTCTGTCCTTCAGCAGTCTCGAATAGATATCATAGGAACGCTCTCCTCTGCCTGTCTGTTCGATCACATAAGGTACAAAGCTCATGTTTTCCTTCCCCCTTATCCCATATAGCCAGCGCTCCGCCGCAGAAAGCAATCCATCGTTGCTCTGCCGCTGTATAATGATTCATTCCACTCAGCAAAAGCATCTCCGCCATTGTATTTATTCATTCCACTCAGCCGAAACACCCTCTGCCGTGGTTTCTTCCGTTTCTTCTGCCTCTGTCTCCGTCGGCTCCACCTCGACTGCGGCATCCCTGATCAGATCTACCGCTGCCTGAATAGCAAGGTCATTCTTCATCTGCTCGGTTTCGTAATCGCCAAGGAGCTCTTTGAGCTTATCAAACTCCATCTTATAGGAATCTGCCATCTTCTGAATCTCTTCATTCAGACGCTCCTCGCTGACTTCAATATTCTCAGCCTTCGCGATCGCTTCCAGAACAAGAGAATTCTGAATCCGCCTGAGCGCCTCCGGACGCATCTGAGCCTTCATCGAGTCCGGCGTCATGCCCAGAAGCTGCATATACTGCTCCATCGTGATTCCCTGGGACTGAATCCGGTTTGAAAATTCATCCGTCATACGGCGAACCTGGTCTTCAATCATCGGCTCAGGAATCTCCATCTGCGCGTTCTCAACCGCTTTTTCTACCACCCGGTTCTCTTTTGTCCGCTTCGCTTCCTCCAGCTTTGTCTCCAGAAGCTTTGAACGCACATCATCCCTGTACTCTTCCAGCGTATCAAACTCAGAGACATCCTGTGCAAATTCATCATCTGCGTCCGGAAGTTCTTTCACTGTAATCTCATTTACCCTGCACTGGAATACCGCTGCCTTGCCCTGAAGCTTTTCTTCCTGATAGTTCTCCGGGAATGTAACATTTACTTCCACATCTTCCCCGATACTCTTGCCAATAAGCTGATCCTCGAAGCCAGGGATGAAGCTTCCGGAGCCAATTGTCAGCGGATAATCCGTGCCCTTTCCGCCCTCAAATGCCTCTCCATCGACAAATCCCTCAAAATCAAGCTTGATCATGTCGCCATCCTCCACCGGGCGGTCATCAATATCGATCACGCGGGAATTCTTTTCCCGTTCCTTATCAATCTCGGCATCCACATCTGCCTCAGATACTTCAGCCAGAGACTTCTCCACCTCAAGTCCCTTGTATTCGCCAAGCACAACTCCAGGCTTCAGAGCTACTTCCGCTGTAAAAATAAATGGCTTGCCCTCCTCGATCTGAGCAATGTCAATCTCCGGCTGAGATACGATCGTCTCTTCACATTCTTTCACCGCTTTTGGATAGGCCTCGTTGATCACCCGATTCGCGGCGTCCTCAAAAAAGATACCGGCGCCATACAGCTTCTGAATCATTTTGCGCGGAGCCTTGCCCTTGCGAAAGCCAGGAACTGCAATTTTATTTTTTTCAGCCTGATATGCCTTATCCAATGCAGCTGTAAACTCCTCTGCTGAAACCTCAATTGTGAGCTTTGCCATATTTTTTTCCAGTTTCTCTACCTGTACACCCATTGTACCGTGTTCCTCCTTGATTCCTGATAACAGGGAAAATTATCCCGCAAAACTCTCCCGTTTGCAGTCATTTAAACAGTATATCACAGCGCTATCAAAAACGCCAGTATTTTTTATGCGAAAATAATCGCCCGACTCAGCTCTTTGGCGGAGCTTTCTCCCCTCATCTGCGCTACGAGAGACAGACCGAACGGTATCGCTGTCCCCATCCCACGGCTGGTCGTCACGTTCCCGCATACCTCCACGGGATTTTCAGTAACCGTCGCACCGGAAAGCTGTCCCTCAAATCCGGGATAGCATACGGCCTTCTTCCCTTCAAGCAGCCCCAGTCCGCCCAACACGCTCGGAGCCGCGCAGATCGCAGCAATCTTTTTCCCGGCCGCATCCTGCTCCTTCAGGAGCTTTGCCAGCCCCTCATGCGCAGCCAGATGTCTGGTCCCAGGCATACCGCCCGGCAAAACAAACAGCGTTGCCGAAGCAGCGTCCACCTCCTGAAACAAAAGATCCGCTCTCACCTCAATTCCATGGCTGCCGGTAACTGTCCTGCTCCCCATAACGGAGACCATCTGTGTCTCAATCCCCGCTCTCCGCAGTAAATCAACAACCGTAAGACCTTCAATCTCCTCAAATCCATCCGCCAGAAAAACATATGCTTCTGCCATAACGACACCTTCCTTTATGTTGTTCACTATTCTATATCCGCATTTTTATTCATTATCTGCTTTTCACCCTGCTCAGTTTAACAGACGATTCCCATAAAATCAATACCTGTCAGCGCTTACCGGTAAATATTTATATCTCTTTTTTTATTTCTTTTTATTTTTCTTTTTATATTCCTGCCTGAGCGGGCAGCCCTTTCTCAAAAGGAAAAAATATGCTACACTTATACAGACGCAATATACTGCAAAAAAGGAGGATACACCATGGAAATTGAAAGAAAATTCCTCGTCAGAACGCTTCCGCACGACCTGGCGGGATATACGCGCCATCAGATAGAGCAGGCTTATCTGTGCACCTCGCCGGTTGTCCGCATCCGCAGACAGGACGATGCATATATTC
>JAJQIE010000078.1 GCA_021199395.1 Lachnospiraceae bacterium
GAATACGGACGACGACAGAGAGCTTGCCGCCCTGTCCAGCACCGGCAGCGGCGGCATGGCGCAGCTGATTCTGAACGCGATGGAGGTGGAAAAGGATGGGTAACGAAAAAAGCGCTCCCGATTATAATTTTGAGGCCCGGCATATGATCGAAGCCCTGCGTTCCGGAGTCCCATCACGGGCGGTGGGCGCCTGCTTTTCCGAAGCCCGTCCCAGGATCATGCGCGACGTCTCCGGTCTTCTGGAACAGGTATGCGAGCACCAGAAGTCCTGCGGTAAGATCATCAGCGGTCGATACGGAGAAGGAAAAACGCATTTGCTGAACACGGTTTTTAACCTCGCCGGCGCGAGCAATATGGTGGTCTCCTATGTTTCTCTGAGCAAGGAAGCCCCGATGGACAAGCTTTATCTGTTCTACCAGAAGGTCATTCAGAACACCTATCTTCCTAAGCGGCAGCAGCCAGGCTTTATGCACGAGGTGGAAAATATTTCCGCCAACAGCCCTGTGGCAAATGAAATGCTTCTTTATGCGGCAAAACAGCTGGAAACCGATAAGCTCTATTATCTTCTGCGCTCCTATTTAAACACGGAGGATTCCGATGAAAAGTTCATTCTCCAGTCTGATATGGAGGGGGATTTCATTGCAAACGCGTCGCTGAAAAAAATATACCGACGGATTTTCAACCAGCCGGCAAAATATAATGTGAATTTTTCCAAGACAAAGCACTGTGCGGATTATTTCAAATTCATGAGTCATTTATTCCAGCAGATGGGTTACCACGGCTGGGTTATCCTGGTAGATGAGGCTGAGCTCATGGGGCGTCTCAGCAAAAAAGCGCGTCTGAACGCTTACAGAAACATGGCAAATTTCCTTCTTCCGGAGCAGTTTCCGGAACACTGCCCGGAATCGACCTGTACCCTTTTCGCCCTGAGTTCTTCCTACACTGAGGACGTTATCGAGGGAAAGCATGAGTTCGAAAATCTTGAAGCGCTTTTCCCTGACCAGCCAGAGCCGATTCGTACTGTCCTGAATCTTTTAAATGACGCTGAACAGCTTCAGCCCCTCACCAGAAATGAGATCAATGAGGTGCTGGTTAAAATCCAGGATTTTCATGGACAGGCCTATGGCTGGACGCCAAACCTGTCCGTCCAGACGCTTGCCGCGTCCACTCAGTCCGGCGGCTATCTGCTGCGGACAAAAATTCGCGCCGCCATCGAATTTCTGGATCAGCTCTACCAGTACGGAAAAGCCGGAAAAACCACGGTCAACGAGCTGGGTATGGAAACCTTCGAGGAGGATGTCCCCGCTATTGAGGACATCTGAGGTATCCCACGATGCCAGATTCAAAAGTCTGCATCGTGGGATATATTTTTGAAAGAGAATCATCACCTTCCGGCTCGTCTGGAACCTGTCAGCAGATCTCCGCTCCGGACGGCATCTCCTTTTCCGGCGTCATCAGGGAAAGCCTTCCCTCTGCGTCCTCCGCGCAAAGCAGCATCCCCTCAGATACCAGGCCAGCCATTTTGGCGGGCTTGAGGTTCACAAGCACCATGACCTTTTTGCCAACCATTTCCTCCGGCGAATACTCCGCCCTGATACCGGAAAGGATCTGCTTTACCTGATTCCCAATCTTCACCTGGGAGCACAGCAGCTTTCTCGACTTTTTCACCGCTTCACAGGCAATAATCTCGCCTACCGCGAACTGAAGCTTGTCAAAATCTTCATATGAAATCTCTTCTTTTAATTCCACGGCAATTTCCTGCGAGCCGCCGGATGCCGGGTCGTCCGAATTCCGGGCGTCCCCTGTGGCCTTCGGATTTTGCAGCGCTTCTGTGCCGTCCCCGGCTCCTGTGCCTGCGTTTGCGCTGTTCGCCCCCGCAGTATTTGCGTCCGCGGCTGCCCGCGCGTTCGCTGCCGCCTGCTCCGCTTCGAGCGCCGCAAGCTGTGCTTTCTGTATCTCCTCCGCTTTCGCCATTACTTCCCTGCCATCCAGCCGCGCAAACAGAATTTCCGGCTTCTCCGTCACCCTCGTCCCCGACTCATAGAGACCAAAGCAGCCCATCTCATCCAGCGCGCGCTTTTTCGCGTTCAGCTGAGTCAGAATCCGCACAGAAGTCTCCGGCATAAAGGATTCCAGCAGAGACGCGCCGATCGTAATGCTCTCGGTCAGATTGTAAAGCACCTCCGCCAGACGCTCCTTCTTTGCCTCATCCTTAGCCAGCGCCCACGGCATCGTCTCATCAATATACTTATTACAGCGCTTGAACAGAGTGAAAATCTCTGTAATCGCATCCGCGACACGCAGCTCATCCATCTTCTTCGCGGCTTTCACCGGAACGGCGAGCACCGTCGCTTTCAAATCCTCGTCTACCGGCTCGCTGACGCCGGTTTTTGTCACAACGCCGCCAAAATATTTATTAGTCATTGAAATCGTGCGGTTCACCAGATTGCCCAGCGTATTCGCCAGCTCGGAATTGATGCGCTCTGTCATCAACTCCCAGGTAATCACTCCATCGTTCTCAAACGGCATCTCATGCAATACAAAAAAGCGCACCGCATCCACGCCAAACACATTCACCAGATCGTCCGCGTAAAGCACATTGCCTTTGGATTTGCTCATTTTGCTGTCTCCCTGGAGCAGCCACGGATGTCCGAACACCTGCTTAGGCAGCGGCAAATCGAGCGCCATCAAAAAGATCGGCCAGTAAATCGTATGGAAACGGATGATGTCCTTTCCGATCAGATGCAGGTCGGCCGGCCAGTATTCCTTAAACCGCTCAGAGCTCTCCCCGTCGCAGTCATAGCCAATACCTGTGATATAGTTCGTCAGCGCGTCCAGCCAGACATAGGTGACATGATTCGGGTCAAAGGTCACCGGAATCCCCCATTTAAAGGATGTCCGCGATACGCAGAGATCCTGAAGCCCCGGCAGCAGGAAATTGTTCATCATCTCATTTTTACGCGATACCGGCTGGATAAATTCCGGATGCGTATTGATATGCTCGATCAGGCGATCCGCGTATTTGCTCATTTTAAAGAAATACGCCTCCTCCTTTGCCGGCTTCACCTCCCGCCCGCAATCCGGGCATCTGCCGTCCACAAGCTGAGACTCCGTCCAGAAAGACTCACACGGCGTACAGTAAAGCCCCTCATAGGCGCCCTTATAGATATCGCCCTGGTCGTAGAGCTTTTTGAAGATTTTCTGCACCTGCGCCTCATGATCCCTGTCTGTCGTTCGAATGAATTTATCATAGGAAGTATTCATCAGATCCCAGATCCGGCGGATTTCACCCGCTACGCCGTCCACAAATTCCTGCGGGGTGACTCCCGCCGCTTCCGCTTTCAGCTCAATCTTCTGTCCGTGCTCGTCCGTCCCGGTCTGGAAAAATACTTCATACCCCTGTTCCCTGCGGAAACGCGCGATACTGTCCGCCAGGACAATCTCATACGTGTTCCCAATATGCGGCTTGCCCGACGTATAGGCAATCGCGGTTGTGATATAATACTTTTGCTTACTCATAAACTCCTCCTGTCCGCTTCATCAGATTTCCCTGTAAATTTTCTCATAAAAACTCTTTTCAAAAACTGTACTAAACTTATCACAGCAGGTATTTTCTGTCAATGGTCTGGTGCTTTTGGCTCTTTCTCCCATTGCAGTATGCCGCAGTTTCAGGTCACATCCAGGCCAGGCTATATATAACTCTGGCCTGGTGTGGCCTGAAGATCTATAATCCATACGGATAAGCTCATATTTTTCACACCGCCGGCATAAACTGACCCAAGAGAACTTCCCGGAGCATGTCATGTCACAGATTCCCAGTAAAACCGCACGGGAACGCCATCGCCGCGGGCATTTCTTCCGCCTGTTCCTTCCCGCGATTTCTGCTGCCGTGCTTACACTTATTATCTGCCACCTTATCACAAGCCCTCCCTCCTTCCTGCTGACTGAGGAACAGAGGTTTGTTCAGTTTACGGAGGATGTTTTCCACGATGAGCTGTCCGGAAACACGCTGAATCTCCACTACATGGTTGCGAACCCCTCCGCATTTGGTCTGGAGAATGCCGAGGTATCTCTCGGCAGCGCGTCCACCGAAGCGCGGCAGGATTCCTATGCCGCCCTGGAAAATTATCTGAACGCACTGCGGAAATTTGACTATGAAAAGCTTTCCGATAAGCGCCAGCTCACCTGCGAGATCTTTCTGGACTATCTGGAGACAGAGCTTGGCGCGGCGGATCTGCTTCTCTACGATGAACCGCTTGGACCGACGCTCGGCATACAGGCACAGCTTCCGATTCTGCTGGCGGAATACTCGTTCCGCACCAAAGGAGACATTGAAGATTATCTGGCTCTGCTCTCGCAGATTCCGGATTATTTTGACTCGATTCTCGCTTTCGAGCAGGATAAATCAGAAGCAGGGCTGTTTATGAGCAGCGACTGCGCGCTCGCTGTGATTGAGCAGTGTCTGGATTTCGCATCGGATACTGAGGAGCATTACCTGCTCACCATTTTTAACGAAAAAATCGATGCGGTCAGCAACCTCACCACGGACGAAAAAATTGCCTGTAAGGCAAGAAACCAGTCCATCCTGACCGGCTATGTGCTCCCGGCTTACCAGAAGCTGGCATCCGGCCTGGCCGCGCTGGAGGACACCGGCGTAAATGAGATGGGACTGTATTATTATCCGCAGGGTCAGGAGTATTATGAGTATCTGGTCAAAAGCACCGTCGGCGACAGCCGGAGCATCGAAGAGATAGAGGAAGAGATCAAGACGCAGATGGTGGCGGACTATGCTGCCATGCAGGAGCTGCTCACGAATCAGACGGAAGATACAGAGGGCAGCAGAAAGAACAATACAGGCAACGTGACTGCCGATGGCAGCGGGGCAGGCCATTCAACCGCGAGCACCGGCTCTCCCGCCTCCATGCTTGAGGAGCTCCGGCAGAAAATCATGACAGATTTTCCGCTGCCGCCGAGTGTTTCCTGTGAGATCAAGTATGTCCATGAGTCTCTGCAGGAATACCTGAGCCCTGCTTTTTACCTGACGCCGACGATTGACGATTATACCAGCAACGTCATCTACATCAATCCGGCTAGTGATTACTCCGGGCTGGAGCTTTATACAACACTTGCACATGAGGGCTATCCCGGTCATCTGTACCAGTCCGTCTACTTTGCCTCGCAGTCTCCCGATCTGCTCCGCCATCTTCTGGACGTCGGCGGCTACACGGAGGGTTGGGCTACGTATGTAGAGCTATATGCCTATTCCCTCTATGACGGAGATGAGGAAAACGCGGCTGTCAGCCGACTCAACCGCTCCTTTACGCTCGGCCTTGCCTCCCTGCTCGATATCGGGATTCATTACCGCGGATATACGCCCGATGAGGTCAGCGCTTTCCTCACCCGGCTCGGCTTCACTGAAAGCACAGCGGAATCTCTCTACCAGACAATTCTGGAAGCGCCGGCAAATTATCTTCAGTATTATGTCGGCTGCCTGAATTTCCAGTCCCTGCGCGATTCCATGGAAGAGAGCATCGATCATTTTTCACTCAGAGACTTCCACCAGGCGATCCTGGAGACCGGCCCGGCTCCGTTTGATATTCTCAAAGAGCAGTGTATGAAAAAGCTGACGAACTGATTCCAGGCCATTCCATCGTTTTAAATATTCCATGAAAGCCATTCCCCAAATAGTCTGGTTGAAAACGGAACCCGCCTCATTTCCCCGACTCATTTCACCTGAAAATTCCGTTTAAAGCTCAATAAGCTTCCCCGCAGCAAAAACGCGGGGAAGTAAACTCTGAAAGATGATAGCTCCATTTATGGCTTCGTCTACAGCTCCGCTTAAAGCTGTATCTTCTTCGTACACGCGATCCCAAGCACCCCCGCCCCGGTATGGCAGGCAATACTCAGGGAAAGGGGATCCGCCAGAATATTGCCTCTGTGCGCAGGAAATGCCGTCTCAATCTCCTGCTCCCACAGCCGAACCTCCTCTGAGTATTCGCCCGTATAGGCCATCTCTATATGGATATCTTCTGAGCTTTCGTCCGCCTGAAACCGTTCGCGGCAATCCCTGCGAACCGCTTCCAGCATCATGGCACGCGCCACCTTTTTGGTCCGGGCCTTTGCGTAGGTGTCCAGCTTTTCTCCCTGAATCTGCAGCACCGGCTTTATCCGCAGCACAGAACCGATTGCCGCCGCAGCCGGAGTGATCCGTCCGCCCTTTTTTAAATAATAAAGCGTGTCCAGTGTGATATATATACTGGTTTCGCATCAGACTTCGACCAGGCGATCCCGAATCTTCGATCCATCCCAGCCCAGCGCCACCATAGCTATCGCGTCCAGCACGGACTGCTTCTGCGGTACAGAAATACGCTTGTTGTCTACGACAAATACGCGCCCGTCATACTTCTGTGCAAGCATCATTGCGGTATGGCAGGTGCCGCTCAGTCCACTCGACATTGGAATATGTACGATCTCCTCGTAATCCTTCAGAAGCCGCTCCCAGAGATCCGTCACATCACCGACCAGGGGCATTGAGGTAGAAATCTCCGCGTCCTCCCGCAGCTGTCGATAGAATTCCTCCTGCGTCAGACTGATATCCTCAAAAAACAATTCGCCATTAATATAAAATGGCATTGGGATCACATAAATCCCCAGCCTTTTCGCTTCCTCCTGCGTGATACCGCTGTTACTGTCCGTCACGATCGCAATGCTTTTCATAAAGCCTCCGTCTGCCTCCTGTTATTCCAGAATTCGTATGCCATTATACCTCTTAATTGATAGTATCATACCACTTGCGACAAAGAACCGCAATCTGCAATTTTCGCTTGCCATACGGCTGCTGTCGGGGTATACTGGCAAAAGGACTTGTACGAGAGGAAAAGACGGGTTATGGATGCTTTGATTACATTTGCGGAAACGATTTTAAATTATTTTGTAAGCTTTGCGATTTTACTGTTTGAATATGTAGGCGTCGGCATCATCACACTTGCCGGCATTCACGGTCTGATCGACTGTATCCGGCACAGGCCGGAAGCACGACTGCGCCTGGCAAAAGGGCTTGCGCTTGGGCTGGAGTTCAAGATGGGCAGCGAGATCCTGCGCACCGTTGTCCTGCGCAGTATGGATGAGCTGCTGATCGTAGCCGGTATCATCGCCCTCCGCGCCGCGCTTACGCTCCTGATTCACTGGGAAATCAAAAATGAGGAGATTGCGTCCGAGAATGACGCTTCGTAGTATCCGTTCAGGCCATCCGGCCGGCCAGTATTACGCAGGCTATAATCCCGGCAAGAGAAGCAAGCATTGCGCCGCATAGTGTGTGGCGCGTTTTTTTTTATGCCGACAGAAGTATAGTAAACGCTCATTGTGTAAAAAATCGTCTCTGTGCAGCAGAGCATCAGGGAGGCCGTCAGGCCAATCCGGGAATCCGTCCCATATTGTTTATAAATATCCAGCAGGAGGCTCGTTGCGGCGCTGGAAGAAAACATTTTTACAATGCCCGCAGGAACCAGTGCAGACGGAAATATCTCCTCCGGAATGACGCGGCTGATGACGGACGCTGCCATATCCAGAAAGCCCGACGCGCGCAGCACTCCGGTCGCCACCATCAGCCCGATCAGGGCAGGAGCAAGCCTGACAACCATCTCCAGTCCGTTTCTCGCGCCTTTTATAAAGCTGTCATAGACCGCC
>JAJQIE010000233.1 GCA_021199395.1 Lachnospiraceae bacterium
ATCTGATCATGAGTACCTGTGTTGTAAATAAAATTCGAGATGCGAAGCCTGCGTTAAAATTGCTGGCTGCTTTTGGTGTAACAGATGAATCCTTTGCGATCTTTACGACGGACAAAAAAGAGACCGGCTCTGTTTTTACTTTTCTCGGCCTGATTACAGTGACATACACCTCCTGGATCGTCGGATCGGCTATTGGTGCCATAGCATCTGATTTTTTGCCGCCAGTTCTGACTGCAAGCCTTGGAATTGCATTATATGCTATGTTTTTAGCAATTCTGATACCTGACCTGAAGCATAACTGCAGACTGGGTTTGCTGGTAATACTGACAGCATTATGTAATGCACTTCTGTGCCAATTCCTGGAATCCAGCTGGGCTCTGATTTTATCTACACTCATGTGTGCAGGAGTCGGTACATTCTTTGTTCCATTGGAGGAATCATAAAATGCATATTGAAATATGGCTTTTGATATTTGGAATGGCAATTGTCACGTTTATTCCCAGAGCATTGCCCGTTATCTTCATTGAGCGAATGCATTTTGGTAAAAAAGCAGAAAAGTTTTTGAAGCTTATACCCTATACCGCAATGGCCGCACTTATTTTCCCCGGTATCCTTACAGTCGATTCCTCAGTTCCATGGGTTGGAATTGCCGGAGGATGTATTGCAGCCGGATTTGCATGGAAAAAATGCCGGTCATGATGTGTGTTCTGGCTGCCATTGCAGCAGAATTCTTAATCTACACATTTTTACTGTAGATTATAAATTCTCTGCTCACGCAAAAGCCTATGAAACACAGATGGCTATGATAACGACATGAATATTCCCGGCTGCTCTTTTCCCCACGGAAAAATGGCGCAGGCATTTTACAAAGCATTGTCTGGAGCATACGAGCCTGTTATGTGTGACTACATTATATGTCCATACTCGTATATCAAGTATGGATGAAGGCCGCGCCAATCGTGAAACGATTTTATATTGCGCGGCTTCCATAGTAGACATTGTAGATTTTCAATTACATTTTGTTCTCGCGATTACATCACACCTGGTAGGCTGCTTCAACTAAATGTTTCAGCTCTCCAGTGACCGGAAATCAACATACCCCGTTGCCAGATCCTTCGCATAAATCAGATAGCTTCCGCCTTCCATGTTCAGATAGAGATACGGCATCTCATCCACACGGACAATCCACGCGACTGTGACCGTGACAGTCTTTCCTGCCGAAAGGTCGGTAATGTAATTGCTTCCGTTTGTTTCCTCTCCACCGGCGGTATAATAGTCCATCTCGTAGCCGCGGGATACCGTTGCATAATCCCAGTCCCCCGCTTCAAGTGTGCTTCGGTCATAAATGGCCATCATCCCATCGTCGTCCTCTGTCAGAGTGATCAAGTCTGCGTTATACAGGATATTGTGCAGATCAGCTTCTCCGTAATTGGTAAATTCAATTGTCGCGCAGATCAGCTTCTGTTCCACTTCCTCCGTCTTTACCACAGTATTCAGAGAATTGACACCATCACCTGCTTTCACGTAGTCAATCTGCATCGGCAGCAGATTGCCTTCTTCATCTGAATACGTCTGCAGGTCACTGGTATAGATCCCGGAATCCAGTATGCTCTTCCAGTCGTCGCCCAGAATACTCATATTATCTGATACCTGGACATCGCTGACCCCAACGCTGACCGTATGAAAAGATTCCTCATCTGCTTCACTATCCGACCAGGCAGATATCTCAAAAGGATCTCCGATCTGGTGCAGATTTTCCTCCACAGCCGCTGCGTCTACCGTCATACAGGCGCCATTTTCCTCATAAAAATCATAATTCTCCAGCTCTGTCTCCGCGTCAGCTTCTCTGTCGTCAATCGTATAAGCGTCCGCAAGGAGCATCGTTTCTTCACTGCCGGTCACAATCAGGCCTTCCGCGACCGCAAGCAGCTCGTCCTTTGTCACATCACCGTTCCTACAATAAATCCTGAGAATGCGCCAAACCTCCGGATACAGGATATACAGCATCTGCGTCGTATTTTCAGAACCATCATCCAGATATTCCTTTTCCAGCCAGACGGCATAGTGACCGTTAAGCTCCAGTTCCTCGCTGTCCACCACATTAGTTTCCGAACTCTGCGTTTCCGCAGGATTCTCACCCATGATCTCCTCTGCGATGCTGAAGCTTCCGCCCCAGATATCGTCCTCATAATCGATCTTCCAGCCGTCATCGTACTGCACCATCCCCTCCGGGATACAGGACGCCTCCACCGTCACACTTGCCGGAATCTCCTCCGGTACTTCCAGTCCGGCAAGCATTGCGGCCATCGAGCCTTCGGAGTCCGTCTCCGTCTCAGCCGAACCGATGGTAATGTTTACTCCATAGTCTCCTTCTGTCTCCGTAAAAAATCTCGCCCGGATGGCAGTACCCGCGACCACGGTCGTACACATGACTGCGGCGGCAGCGGCAATCAGCAGAAACGTTTTTCCAGCCTTTTTCCGCCCTGTGCTTCGATTCTTTTGCGGTTGTTCTGCCTTAGCACCCTCCAAACGCGCAGCGGAGAGCATTCCCACACTCATCTGCCTGGCCACCTCGCGCTCTATCATCGTCCTCATGCTTTCCGGCATTTCCGGAAATTCCTCTCTCATATTTTCTAAATTCATATAGATACCTCTCAATCTTTTGGCAGTTTTACATTATTTTCCTCTATCATTCCGGCACTACGCCGTCAGCCGTTCTTCGGGGATTCCATAGCATCGTCCAAACACGCAGCGTTTTCCGCATGGATGGTGCCACCTGCCGTCGTGCGATAGCGAGGGAGCCTTTCCACGCCTGGAAAATCGCCTTGTTCCAGTTCCCTGCGCAGCTTTGCCTTTGCCCTCGAAAGACGAGTCTTTATCGTATTCTCGTTTACTTCCAGAATGGATGCGATTTCCCGGACGCTGTATCCTTCCATGTAGAAAAGCGTTACGCAGATCCGCATCTCTTCGGGCAGCGTTTCCAATGCCTCATACAAATCCGAGTAATCTTCTTTCGGCGCTTCCCAGTCCGGCATGGCCTGTTCCTCAATAGAAACCAGATGCCTCTGATTTCGCAGGATATCATAGCATTCGTTAATCAGGATTCTGGTCAGCCATGTTTTCGCATACTCGTCTCTGCGGAGTGTGTGCAGCTTAGTAAAAGCGCTTACAATCGCTTCCTGTATCGCGTCCGCGCAGTCCGCATCTTCTCGCAGCAAAGTCTTTGCCACATGATACAGGGAATCCTCTGAAGCAAGAATCAGGCTCCCCAGCTGTTCTTTTGTCATATGTTCCGTTCCTTTCTGCCTGTCCATGACAGTATCATTTCTACTATATTTCAAAATCATAGCTGTATTGTTTCATTACTGCAAATTTTTTCTGTCTCAGTCATTCATGAATACCTGTTGTAACAGCTTACATCTTTTAGACGCATGAGAGGGCCAAAAAGTTTCCTGTATAAAAAAATTTAAAGAACGTGGGACATTTTTGCTGCCTCATCCGTCTAATGTATGAAAGGGGGAAAATAAGCATGGAAGAATTAGATGACCTGGCCGAAAAAGCAGCCGGACATGATGCCGACGCATTTACAGCATTGATGCAGGCGCAGATGCAGAATATGTATAAAACAGCACGCGCGATTCTGTCAAGTGAGTCAGACATAGCAGATGCGATTTCCGAGACAATTCTCACCTGCTGGGAAAAACTGGATCAATTGAACGATCCAGCCTGGTTTCGCACATGGATGACGCGGATTCTGGTCAACAAATGCAATGACCTGATCCGGCAGGAAAAGAAGCTGTGTATGACAGGAAATGTACCAGAGATATCCGCAGCGGATTCCGGGTTTACAAATGTTGAATGGAATGAAGAGCTGAACATGCTGGATGAAAAATACCGTCTGGTACTGATACTGTATTATGTGGAAGGCTATAAAACCAGCGAAATCAGCGCAATTCTGGAAGTAACCGAGAGTACGGTACGCACACAGCTGGCCAGAGGACGTGAAAAGCTGGCACAGGCTGTTACAGGCAAAAAAGGGAAAGCCGCGCATGAGAAATTGCCTGGCGGCAATGGCGCGGCCTGCGTCCTGCATCAAAACCCGATGCAGGACAAGTAAAGGAGGCTGATGCGCATATGAAAGAAATAAAAACAAAGTATTGGCAGGCTGACGACGGCCTGGAAAACCAAAAAGATTCTGATAAAATCTTTAAGAGAGAATCAGACCCCGGAGAAGTCATTGAAGTATTGCGAGGAGATATTGAGATTCCGGAAGCCGTAAAACAGAAAGCGAATGAGACATTTTCCAAAATACATCAGAAAACGGAAGCAAATGAGGCATTTTCCGAAATACATCAGAAAACGGAAAAAACTGTGTATGAGGAAGCTCACATGCGTGAAAATCACGAAAGGAATGAAAGCTCTTTTGCAGGAAACACATTAAGTGGAAACATAGTTGCCAATGATTCAGGAGGACAGACGCAGAGAAACAGCAGACGCTCAGGAGCAGGAAAAAAAGGAGTCCGCAAACGCGTGCTGACCGTTGGAATCGCGGCGGCCTGCGCAGTGATGATCTGCGGTGTTGGCGTGGTGGCAGCGTACCGGCAATGGAGCCGCTCCGTAGAGAAAGGAATGCAGGCGGATGAGGAGCAGCTTGCCGACCTTGAGGCCGAGCAAATGCTGTCCGTATCCGGAACATCCGTGAAAAACCATGGCGTTACGATTACATCCGAAGAAGCCATTGTGGACAGCCATTATGCCTATCTTGTATTCAAAGTAGAAGGCTATACGCCGGAAGAAGGGACACAGCCGGAATTTACAAGTGTGGATGTGAGTGCTTCCGATGGAAAAGATCTGTATCTGGAAGGAAGCGGATCTACCTCCTGCCATTTCTATAACGGTCTGATCGTCGGTGAAAACGGAAAGGCTGTAAACGCGGATGGAAGTGAGATAAAAGAGGATGAAAATGGCAACTGGCTGCTGCAATATGTGCAGGACGACGGGAGTCTGGAATACTGTATTACCCTTTATTCCACAGTAGAAAATGCATTTATCGGAAGAAATTTGCACATCGCATTCCAGGAGCTGGGTTCGTATATGGAAAATACGGAGGAAGAAATCAGAACGGACGTTGACGGTACATGGGATTTTGATCTGACTCTGTCCGGTTCACCAAACACGACAGCCTTTGATCTGGATGCGGTGCTTGGAGACAGCGGTGCGACTGTTATTCAGGTGATTCTCTCGCCGCTTTCCGCTACTATATATTATGAATTCCCTTATTCCGAATACACGGTCGAAGCTGAGGATGAAGACGGAATGACACGGATCACCACGCTTTTTGAAGAGGCACCGGCATTTATCGGCTTCCGTATGAAAGATGACACAGATATTCGTTATCTGACTGGCGGAGGCTCAAATGGCTATGATAACGACATGAATAATGAAACCGGAAATAGCGAAAAAACCTTTTATCGAGTAATACAGGGCTACGGCCGTGTCATTGATGTGGATGAAATCGAAAGCCTCCTGTTTCTAAAATCCTATCCGGAGGAATCGGAAGATGGCGAAACAGTTCTTTCTGATGAGAATCTGTATATCGTAACGCTTGAGTAATACTAAACGCAAAAATCGGAAAGAAGCATTGGGCAGAAGATATTGTAGAAGATATTTTATTTTTTACCTTACTATTTTGCACATAAATAGTTATAATGCAGGCAGGGAATTCCTACTTCCCTGCTTTTTCCGAATTCGGAGGTATTATTTATGGCTGAAATAAAGGCTTTTCGCCAGTCGCTGCATTAAGAATCCCCGATTTACAAGGATCATTCAAAATCCGGTCTCCACCTTCCATGCGAAATGGAATTTTTACATCTTTTATAATCTTGTTGTATACCCTGCAGTCCAATATTCCGATGCAAGCATCTGAATATTGAGCCCTCGTGGCATCTACGCTTCGTTTCGGTCGGCGCTAAGCGAACGTCCACTGGACGTTCAGCGCCGCCAAATATCCGTGCAAGCACGGCTACTTCCAATCAAGATTCTTCTGAGGCTCTGGTAAACAAGGGAGAATCTCAAATTAGGGAAAATCAGCAAATACCAAAACCGCAAAAACGACAGAGCGTTTTGAAACGGCTTGATGAAAAGAAAAAAATTGTCGCAGAACGAGAAAAAGAGAAGGAGCAAAATCAGAATCAAAGCCGCCGGCGCGGGCGATCACGATAATAGAGATAATGCAATACAGGCGGCATCAATGCTAAAATGTCACTTGAAAATGGGGGGATTAAGATGCTTGAAAAATATTTCGATGTATTAACGATTGAGGATACAGCGGAAGCCCTGCGACTGAGCAGACGCTCCGTGATGCATCTGCTCAATGACGGCAAAATCCGATACCGGAAAATCGGTCGGGTCTACCGGATCAGCAAAAAAGCTTTGCTGGATTATCTGGACTGCGAGCAGGAAAATAACGCAGAAAAATAGAAACCGAAAACAGAAATGTAAAAATACAAAACGTAAATCATAAATTTTATCCAAATGATATTGCTTTTTCCATGACGGGCATGCTATGATGGTCAAACGTTGTGCAGCCCGTCATTCGAGAAAGGAGAAATATGATATGACGGGCAGCTTAAAAATCAAAAAGACTTCTTCCGGAAAAGAATATTTCTATGTACGGCTGTCTTACAAAGACCCGCACACCCAGCAGTGGAAAACCAAGGACATCAAGACCGGACTTGCGGTCAAAGGCAACAAGAGGAAGACAGAAAGTCTGATCAACAGTTATGTTGAAGAATATGCATATCTGGAGCAGCTCTCCATCATCGAGAACCACATTCAGCCTACCGTTGAACTGAGCGACCTTCTCGATATCTGGATTGAAGAAAAGAAATGCGATATCCGCGGGAACACTTACGACACTTATAAATGCCGGATTGCGACGATTGACCTCTATTTCTCTCCCAGGCATACGCTGCTGCGGGATATAACGCCCAAAATCCTGAATGACTTTTACCACTACTGTCTGAATTATGGACGGGTCAGCCAGAAAGACCAGAGCCTGCATCCGCTCTCTATCCGCAGTGTCCGGAGTTGTAAAAGTATCCTTTACGCAGCCTTTGACGGTGCTGTGTTCAAAGGACTTATTGCTTCGAATCCTGTCCGGGATACCAAAGTCACAAACAAGAAAAACCGCGACTTTTCAGAGGAAATGCTGTTCCTGACAGAAGACGAAATCCGGAAAATGCTCTGTTTTCTCGATGAACATTATCCATCCTCAAGCCGATCGCATTTGTCGGCGTTTACTACGGTCTGCGCCGGGAGGAAATTCTCGGTTTGAAATGGAATGCGATCAATTATGAGAATAGAGAACTGACCATCCGTCACACGGTGACCGGAAACCGGACGATCTATGCGGAGGACAAGACGAAGAGCAAAAGCGGGCACCGCACACTGAACCTCTTCCCGACAGCTGAGCTGTGTTTCAAAAAGCTGAAACAACAGCAGGAAGTTCGTTCGTGCGATGACCGAATCCGGGAGGCCGGAAATCACTCTTCATAAACTGAGATATACCTGTGCTTCGCTTCTGATCGACAAAGGCTGGGACGTAAAGAAGGTGCAGTACTGGTTCGGGAATGATTTGCCGGTGTATGCATGACAATGCATATATCCGGGGAGAAC
>JAJQIE010000301.1 GCA_021199395.1 Lachnospiraceae bacterium
GGCGCGGCTGGAAATGCCCCCTCACCAGGGTTCGGCGGCAGCTTGCGCCGCCCATAGAAGAACGCTTCGCGTTGGGGCGGCGCGGCTGGAAATGCCCCCTCACCAGGGTTCGGCGGCAGCTTGCGCCGCCCATAGAAGAACGCTTCGCGTTGGGGCGGCGCGGCTGGATCTCCAGACCAAGTGTAATGTTACGGTAAATGGAGCGCCATTCGAAAAGGTGATCTTTTTGCAGCATATATCCGATTTTGCCCGTATCAGTCTGACCATCGAATAAAATGGAGCCGCTCTCAGGCTGGAGCAGCCCGGAAATTAAAGAGAGCAGCGTGGATTTGCCACAGCCGCTCGGACCTACGACAGCAATAAATTCTCCGGGGAACATTTGAAATGAGATATCGGATAAGGCATATGTCTCGCCATTTTTGCTGTGATACGCATAGCTTACGTTATTTAGTTCGAGCAACGGGTTCACGAAAATACCTCCTTTTTACAAAAGCTGGTAATCATCTCGCTGTTTCAAATGGAATGATTACGCTATATCATATGCCTTTCAGTTTTTTTAGTGAGAAAGAGGAAGCTATGCTTTTCTGATAGACATTTGGACGCTGTCATGCTTTTTTACCGCTTAAATTATGGCAGGGAGGACGGATGAAAGCATTACTGACAGTGGCTTTCCGGAGACTTATGTGATATACTCTGATAATCAGAGAAGAGAGGATGTTTTTATGCCGAATAAACGGAATTATCAGAGAGAACTGGATCAGGTGATAAAGAATATTGAGGCGGCACGGGACAAAGGAGCTGCGCGTCTGCCTTCGCTTTTGCTGCATAGCTGCTGCGCCCCCTGCAGCAGCTATGTGCTGGAATATTTGTCCCAGTATTTTCGAATTACCGTTTTTTACTACAATCCGAATATTTATCCGGAGGAAGAATATCAGAAGCGTGTACAGGAACAGCGCCGTTTGATTGAGGAAATGCGTGAAAATGGAGTTCA
Source organism: Lachnospiraceae bacterium (assembly GCA_021199395.1). Taxonomy (GTDB): domain Bacteria; phylum Bacillota; class Clostridia; order Lachnospirales; family Lachnospiraceae; genus Choladousia. The sequence continues at coordinate 992 of JAJQIE010000301.1, forward strand.
ACCCAATCCGGTACAGCTTATAGAAGGGCGGTTCGACAGCCGGGAGTTTTATGAGGCAGTGCGCGGGCTGGAACAGATTCCGGAGGGCGGCGAGCGCTGCTTTGCCTGCTTTTCTCTCCGACTTCGTGAAACGGCAAAACTGGCGGCAAAGGGCGGGTTTGATTTTTTTACGACGACCCTTTCGATCAGTCCGCTGAAAAACGCCGAAAAGCTCAACGGGATCGGAGAGGCTATGGCGCGGGAATATTCTGTAAAATGGCTGCCGTCAGATTTTAAAAAGAAAAATGGCTATAAGCGTTCGGTAGAGCTTTCCGCAGAGTATGGGTTGTACCGTCAGGATTATTGCGGCTGCGTTTTTTCAAAACGGGAGCGGGCTGTAATGCCCCCTCACCAGGGTTCGGCGGCAGCTTGCGCCGCCCATGGAAGAACGCTTCGCGTTGGGACGGCGCGGGTGGAATAGAAGCGTTACATGTCACACCCAGACCCACTAGGTGTGACAAGAAACACAGGAGTCCAAAAAGTATGGGAAGAACAGGCTTCCTGCCTTGACAGAAGCAAAGTGGTATGCTACAGTTCTGCTGGCATGGTGGTGACGCGAGGCGCATCATCTGTCCGGGTCAGCCGAATTTTCTGGAATTTTTGATGCTTTTCTGGGACTTTTGAGATTTTTCTGAATTTTCCCTGGATTTTATAAAAGTCCGGATACATATAACGAAATCAGACGTTATGTGTATCCGGACTTTTTGATGCGCAGGGAAAGGCAGGGAGGCTTTGCGCCTTACGGCGCACCTGCCCCGCGAGAGGGCATGAGGCAAAAACCGCCTCCTGCCTAATCGTATGGCTTCGCATGAAATTCTGGCAGCCTGGATGTCGCAGCCGCCGCAGACAGAAGGAGATTGACAGGGGGAGCGCAGAATTTTGTGCCTGAGTTTTCAAAGACTCCGGAAAACAGAACGAGGTAGGATGCGGCATGAGGCATGAAAGCATAGCCGGGTTCAGAATGGGACGGGGAGGGCCTTTTTACACCATGCACTTTGCCTCAAGTCAAAAACCCCGATGCAAGCATCGAGGCTTTTGACCCTTGCGGCATCTACACTTCGTTTCGGTCGGCGCTAAGCGAACGTCCACTGGACGTTCAGCGCCGCCAAATATCCGTGCAAGCACGGCTACTTGGCTCGTTGCTTCGCGGGAATAAATGGAAAGACGAGGACAATAATATGAAAGACAGGATTTTTGGCGTTTTACAGCGCGTGGGACGGAGCTTTATGCTTCCGATTGCGATTCTTCCGGTGGCTGGACTTTTGATGGGAATCGGGAGCTCATTTACGAATACGACCACTCTGGAAACATATCGGCTGACCCGGATTCTCGGCGAGGGAACGGTTCTGTACGCGCTGCTGATCATTATGAAGGATGTCGGAAGCGTCATTTTTGACAATCTACCGATTCTGTTTGCAATCGGCATCGCGATCGGAATGGCGAAAAAGGAGAAGGAGGTGTCCGCGCTTTCCGCTGTGATTGCCTATTTTGTCATGAATTCCGCTATCCGCGCAATGCTGGAGATCAATGACAGGATCGTGGACGGCGAGATAGCGGATACGGTGCTGGAGGGTACTGTTACGACGGTCTGCGGTATTTATACGCTGCAAATGGGGGTGTTTGGCGGTATCCTTGTCGGGCTTGGCGTGGCGGCGCTCCACAATCGCTTTTACCGTATTCAGCTGCCTAATGCTCTGTCCTTTTTTGGAGGGACAAGGTTTGTACCGATCATTTCTACGGTGGTCTATATGTTTGTCGGTATCCTGCTGTATTTTGTCTGGCCGGTGGTGCAGACCGGTATCTATGCGCTGGGCGGCCTGGTGACCAGGTCAGGGTATGTGGGGACGCTGATTTTCGGACTGATAAAAAGGGCGTTGATTCCGTTCGGGCTGCATCATGTCTTTTATATGCCGTTCTGGCAGACAGCCGTGGGCGGCACGATGGAGGTCGCGGGACAGATCGTTGAAGGCGGGCAGAACATTTTTTTTGCTCAGCTTGCCGATTCCGCGAATATCACACATTTCAGCGCAGATGCGACGCGGTATTTTTCCGGAGAGTTTATTTTTATGATCTTTGGTCTGCCTGGCGCGGCGCTCGCCATGTACCACTGCGCGGATAAAAATAAGAAAAAACAGGCGGGCGGCCTGCTTTTCTCCGCCTCTCTTGCGTGTATTGCGACCGGAATTACGGAGCCGCTTGAATTTTCCTTTTTGTTTGTGGCTCCGGCGCTCTTTGCCGTGCAGGTCATACTCGCGGGAAGCTGTTATATGGTGGCGCATATGCTGAATATCGCGATCGGTTTGACCTTTTCCGGCGGCTTTCTGGATTTTTTCCTGTTTGGAATCCTGCAGGGAAATGCCAGGACCAGCTGGATCCGGGTGATTCCGGTCGGGATTGTTTATTTTTTCCTCTATTATTTTATTTTCCGGTTTATGATTTTGAAATATGACTTCAAAACACCGGGACGGGAGGCGGATGACGCGGATGTCAGGCTTTATACAAAGGCGGATGTCAATGCGAGAAGAAATGGGCAGGAATATTTATGCCCGGATGGCGGCAGCCAGGAGCTTCAAAATGCTTCTGGTGCTTCTGATTTGGTCAGCGCGGCAATCACGCGGGGGCTCGGCGGCAAGAGCAACATTGAGGATCTGGACTGCTGCGCGACAAGGCTGCGCTGCACGGTGGCAGATCCGTCGCTGGTCAATGATGCGGAGCTGAAGGCGAGCGGAGCCTCTGGCGTAATTCATAAAGGAAAAGGCGTACAGGTGATTTATGGGCCGAATGTGACAGTCGTTAAATCGAATCTGGAGGAATATCTGGAGACGGCGCCGGATGGACAGGAGTGTGTGCCTGGAGAAGCCATGGCTGGAAGAAACAGGTATGGGAGAACAGATTACAAACCGGATACGGGGGCGGAAGAAAGAATTCTGATATCCAGCCCGGTTACCGGCGTCGCCGCCGTGCTATCATCCGCTCCGGATCCCGCGTTTGCACAGGGAATGATGGGGGATGGCGCTGTGGTGACACCGACGGATCCGCTGGTAAGAGCGCCGGAGGACGGCGAGGTTGGCTTTGTGTTTGATACCGGGCACGCGGTCGGTTTTGTCACTGATACTGGCATTCATATGCTGATTCACATCGGAATTGATACGGTGGAGCTGGGCGGAAAAGGTTTTGAGGTGCTGGCGGAGGCTGGCAGGAGGGTAAAAAAGGGAGAGCCGCTTCTGAAACTTGACCTGGATTACCTGAATGCAAACGCTGCATCAATGGTTTCCCCGATCCTGTTTACAGAACTGGAGGAAGGCAGAAGCGTAAAGCTTTTAAAGGAAGGAAACGTGCAGGCGGGCGAGCCTCTTTTTGAAATATGATGTACTAGTCTTTGAAATGAAATCAGATTGCACAAACCCGCATTATGTGATAGTATGACGTGAGAAATAAGTTGTTTGTATTATGTTGCCATGATGCGCAGGGACGCGTAATGAGCTTAAAGGTTTACGCTTGCTGATTCGCAGCCCTGCGTCTACGCTGCCGCTTCGGTCGTTGAATATCCCGCGCACAGCGTGGGATGCCACCCGGCGAGGGCTAAACGTGTGCCACTGGCACACAGCAACGGTGCAAAAGGAAACGACTACTGTCGTTTCCTATAATTAAAGAGAGGACAGAAGAATATGGCTCAGTTATGGGGCGGCCGTTTCACAAAAGCGACGGATCAGATGGTATATGATTTTAATGCTTCGATTTCATTTGACAAAAGGTTATATCGGCAGGACATTGAGGGCAGCCTGGCTCATGTGAAAATGCTCGCGAGACAGGGGGTTCTCACCGGGGAGGAGCGGGACGCGATTATCGGCGGGCTGGAAGGGATTCTGGCTGATGTGGAGAGCGGAGCTCTTGCGATCACCTCGGAGTACGAGGATATTCACAGCTTTGTGGAGGCAAACCTGACCGAGCGCATCGGGGACGCGGGGAAAAAGCTGCATACCGGACGCAGCCGGAATGATCAGGTAGCGCTGGATATGCGGATGTATGTGCGCGATGCGGTGAAGGAGACCGATCGGCATCTGTATCAGCTTTTGAAGGTGCTGCAGCGTATCATGGAGGAAAATCTTGACACATATATGCCGGGATTTACGCATTTGCAAAAAGCGCAGCCGGTGACGCTCGCTCATCATGTCGGGGCTTATTTCGAAATGTTCCGGCGCGACCGGTCGAGGCTTTCTGACATTTATAAAAGGATGAATTACTGTCCGCTCGGCGCCGGCGCTCTGGCCGGAACGACCTATCCGCTGGATCGTGATTTCACGGCTCAGCTGCTTGGATTTGACGGCGCGACCCGAAACAGTATGGATTCGGTATCGGATCGCGATTATGTGATTGAATACCTGAGCGCCCTCTCGACGATCATGATGCACCTGAGTCGGTTCTCCGAGGAAATTATTCTCTGGAATTCCAACGAATATCGGTTTGTGGAGCTGGATGACGCTTACAGCACCGGCAGCAGCATTATGCCGCAGAAGAAGAATCCGGATATCGCAGAGCTGGTGCGCGGCAAGACCGGGCGCGTTTACGCGTCCCTGATGGGAATGCTGACGACGATGAAGGGGCTCCCGCTTGCCTATAATAAGGACATGCAGGAGGATAAGGAGGGGACATTTGACGCGATCGATACGGTAAACAGCTGTCTGCCGCTGTTTACCGGTATGCTGGATACGGTGAAATTCCATAAGGACGTGATGGAGGCTTCCGCGAAAAATGGCTTTACAAACGCCACAGACGTAGCGGATTATCTGGTAAATCATGGCGTTCCGTTTCGGGATGCGCATGGTATCTCCGGACGTCTGGTGCTCCGATGCATCGCGGAAAACAAAGCGCTGGATGATCTGACACTGGAGGAATTCCGGGAGGAGAGCAGCGTATTTGAAGCGGATATCTATGATGCGATCAGCATGAAGACCTGTGTGGAGAAACGTCTGACGAAAGGTGCTCCGGGCGAGGCTGCAATGCGGGAGGTATTAGAGCTGAACCGGAGCTATCTGGAGGAAAGCAAATGGTGAGCACATCCTTTCCGGTGTGCGAGCGCGTCACAGATCTGCGCATTGAGAATGTTTGTAACTGTTCAGGACGGTGGATGGTACAGTTACGAATGCTTTTCCGGCATAAAGGAGGGCGGGCATTTCTGCCCGCCAGAGAAAAATGTATGAAAAACAAATGTTGGTTTGATGCCCTTCATTTGTTTCAAAAGCTACTATAAAAGCAAAATGTGTTTATATTATGTTCAGAATATGGAGGATGTGTGAAAAACTGACCACACTTTTAATTATGAAAGCATCGGCTGAAGCCGACAGGGCATTTATAACAGTTAAAAATGACAGAACATTTACAGCTTGACATGGTAAAAAAACAAGTGTATTCTGTAAAAACATATGTGTGCCGCGCAAAGACATACTGCATGGACGGAGCATTGCTTCCGGAAGCTGGACAGAATATTTATACGTTACAGGTCACACCTTGACCAAATTTACGCTATTTCTGCCTCTACAGGTGTGACCTGCAACGGCATCCGGCCATTTAAAATCGCTTCGCGATGGGCCGGATGCCCGAACGCTCTATGTATTCGCCCATGCCACGCAGCGAGTGCGTGGCATGGGTGTGAACAGTAACATTTATACAAAACGAGGAGAATGAAAAAATGAGTCAGAAATTAAGAGTTGGTATTTTGGGCGCGACGGGTATGGTAGGGCAGAGGTTTATTTCTCTGCTGGAAAACCATCCGTGGTTTGAGGTGGTCACGGTGGCGGCGAGTCCGCGCAGCGCCGGAAAGACATATGAAGAGGCTGTCGGCGGCAGATGGAAGATGACGACGCCGATGCCGGAAGCGGTAAAAAAGCTGATCGTTATGAATGTGAATGAAGTAGAAGCGGTGTCTGCGGGTGTGGACTTTGTATTTTCTGCGGTCGATATGTCTAAGGATGAGATTCGCGCGATTGAGGAGGAATACGCAAAGACAGAGACACCGGTCGTGTCGAACAACAGCGCACACCGCTGGACACCGGATGTGCCGATGGTAGTGCCGGAGATCAATCCGGAGCATTTTGAAGTCATTGCTTCGCAGAAAAAGCGCCTTGGGACGACCCGCGGCTTTATTGCGGTAAAGCCAAACTGCTCAATTCAGAGCTATGCGCCGGTTCTGACCGCGTGGAAGGAATTTGAACCGTATGAAGTAGTAGCTACTACCTACCAGGCAATATCCGGCGCGGGTAAAACCTTTAAGGACTGGCCGGAGATGGTGAAAAACGTGATTCCTTACATTGGAGGAGAGGAAGAAAAGAGCGAGAAGGAGCCGCTCCGCCTCTGGGGCGTTGTTGAGAATGGTGTGATCAGGCCGGCAGAGGAGCCGAAAATCACCTGCCAGTGTGTCCGTGTACCTGTGCTGAACGGACATACGGCGGCTGTTTTCGTTAAATTTCGCAAAAAACCGACCAGAGAGCAGCTCATTGAGAAGCTTGAAGGCTTTTCCGGTATTCCGCAGGAAATGAATCTGCCGAGCGCACCAAAGCAGTTTATCCGGTATATGCAGGAGGATAACCGCCCACAGGTGACGCTGGACGTGGATTTTGAAAACGGCATGGGGATATCTGTGGG
>JAJQIE010000136.1 GCA_021199395.1 Lachnospiraceae bacterium
GATCTATATCTACTCAAAGATTATTCCGGGACCCGGCGGAATGCCGGTCGGCACGAGCGGGCGCGCAATGCTTCTTTTGTCCGGGGGGATCGACAGTCCGGTAGCCGGATATATGATCGGTAAACGCGGAGTCGTGATCGATGCGGTCTATTTCCACGCACCGCCCTACACAAGCGACCGGGCAAAGCAGAAGGTCGTGGATCTGGCCGCGCTGGTGGCGAGGTATACCGGACTGATTCGTCTGCATGTCGTGAATTTTACGGATATTCAGCTTTATATTTATGAGAAGTGTCCGCATGATGAGCTCACGATCATTATGCGCCGTTATATGATGCTGATTGCGGAGCGCTTTGCTGAGATGGACGGCTCAATGGGGCTGATTACCGGGGAGAGCATTGGACAGGTGGCAAGCCAGACAATGCAGAGTCTTGCTGTGACAAATGAGGTGTGTAAGCTTCCGGTATTTCGTCCGCTGATCGGGTTTGACAAGCAGGAGATTGTTGAGGTCGCGAAGAAAATCGATACCTTTGAAACGTCAATCCTTCCATTTGAGGACTGCTGCACGATTTTTGTGGCAAAGCATCCAGTGACAAAACCAAATCTGAAAGCGATACAGCGCTCGGAGCTGAAGCTCAGGGACAAAATAGATGAGATGGTGGATACAGCGGTCGAGACGGCGGAGACAATCCGGGTGGAATAAACCATCCCGCTGCAGGCAATGGGGATTCGCTCCTGCGCTCCTGGTTTCTTTTTCAGAACGCAGCAGGCAGCAGGGGATACCCCCGTGAGCGAGTAAAAAGAAAACAAAAAAGCAGAAAAAACAAAAAAAACAAAAAAAACAAAAAAAACAAAAAAAACAGCCGGCTCCTCCTGTGCTCAGGTGAACCGGCAGATATGACGATAACACATTTGCAGCGATCGTGCTGCCACGCGGCAATATCCGTAACTGGCGTATCGGCTTACTGTATGATATAAGCGTCAAGCACGGTCAGAATTTCATCAATATTATCCTCTGCATGGATGTTCAGGTCGATAGGCTTTGAAAGATCAAGGCTGAAAATACCCATGATGGATTTTGCGTCAATGACATAACGACCGGATACAAGATCAAAATCGTTATCGAATTTAGTAATGTCATTTACGAAGGATTTTACTTTATCGATAGAATTTAAAGAAATCTGAACTGTTTTCATAATGTCACCCCTCTGATTTTAAGTATTAGATTGTCTGTAGCTAACTATTATCTTACTGTCTGGTTTACGAAAAGTCAAGAATAAATCAGGGGAAGTTCCGCCGTATTCTTTGTGAAAATTGACGGCGGTTTTATGTACACAGGCGGTTGCGGAATTATGCGGCTTGCGTTGCAGTCATAAGGATCTACGCTTCGCTGTACCCGCCTGGCACAGCGACGGATAGGGAGAAAGGAAGATTGGCTATGAGCAGGAAAGCGGCGCTTCACAATCTGGGATGTAAGGTGAATGCATATGAGACGGAGGCGATGCGGCAGCTTTTGGAAGAAGCGGGATATGAGATTGTGCCGTTTGCGCCGGGCGCGGATGTCTATGTAATTAATACCTGCACGGTGACGAATATAGCGGATCGCAAATCACGTCAGATGCTGCACAGAGCCAGAAAGATGAATCCACAGGCGATTGTGGTGGCGGTCGGCTGTTATGTGCAGACTGCGGAAGCTCCTGTGGAGAAGGACGGTACGGTTGACCTTGTGCTGGGCAACAACCAGAAAAAGAATCTGGTCGAGGCGCTCCGCATGTTCGAAGAGACGCGCTCTGGCAGCAGAAAAACAGAGATAAACCATACTCACGAGTACGAAAAGCTGTCGATAACAAGGACGGAGGAGCATACGCGCGCATATATCAAGGTTCAGGATGGATGCAACCAGTTCTGTACCTACTGTATTATTCCGTATGCGCGGGGGCGTGTGAGGAGCCGTGAGCGTGAGGAGATCCTGCGGGAAGTGGGTACGCTTGCCCAAAACGGCTGCCGGGAAATCGTTTTAACGGGCATTCATTTGAGCTCCTACGGAAGCGATCTGGGGATGACCCTGCTTTCTCTGATTCAGTCCGTGCATGAGGTACCGGGGATCGCGCGTATCCGGCTGGGCTCGCTGGAACCGGGGATCATCACCAGGGAATTTGCCTCGGCTCTCCATGCGCTGCCAAAGGTATGCCCACATTTTCACCTGTCTCTTCAGAGCGGGTGTACCTCTGTGCTGAAGCGGATGAACCGAAGATATACGGCGGAGGAGTTTGCGGAAAAATGCGCGATCCTGCGAGACACCTTTGACCATCCCGCGATCACTACGGACGTGATTGTCGGATTTCCGGGTGAGACGAAAGAGGAATTTGAAGAAACAAAGGCTTTTTTGCAGAAAATCCGGCTGTATGAGACTCATATCTTTAAGTATTCCAGACGCCATGGGACGAAGGCCGCCGCTATGCCTGACCAGATCCCGGAGGCGGAAAAGGCGGTACGCAGTAATCTTTTGATAGAGCTCGGCGAGCAAAACAGGAGCCTTTTTGAACAGGAGTATGCGAACCGGCCGGCAGAGGCGCTGTTTGAAGAAAAAATGGAGATTGATGGTGCGGAATATTTTGTCGGTTATACAAAAGAGTATATTCGGGTCGCTGTCCCGGCAGATGGGGATTATTCAAACCGAATCCTGGAGGGAAAGCTGAGAAAGCCTGTCTCCCCGCATCTGTTTTTGTTTTTGTCCTGAAAGGGATTGAATTATTTGGAAAGATATATTAGAATAGAATAGGCTTTGATCTGTGTATGCAAAGGACGTGAAAATATGGCAGAGATTAACAACACACAGTATTTCCAATATAATGCGGATCCTGAGACGCGGGTGAAGACTGTGCTGGATGTGGTTTACAATGCGATGGCGGAAAAAGGCTATAATCCGGTCAACCAGATCGTGGGATATATTATGTCCGGAGATCCGACCTATATAACCAGCCACAACAATGCCCGAAGTATGATTATGAAAGTAGAACGTGATGAGCTTGTAGAGGAACTCCTGAGAGAGTACATCAGGAATAAGTCATGGGAGCGGAAGGAAGAATGACCCGCATTATGGGGCTGGATTTTGGCTCTAAGACCGTAGGCGTGGCAGTCAGCGATCCACTTGGGCTGACCGCACAGGGAGTCGAGATCATAAGACGGACGCAGGAAAACAAGCTGCGCAGGACACTGGCGCGTATTGAGGAGCTGGCGGCACAGTATGAAGTGACGGAGATTGTGCTGGGTTACCCCAAAAATATGAATAATACAATCGGAGAGCGCGCGGAGAAATCCCTTGCGTTTCGTGAAATGCTGCAGCGACGGACGGGACTTCCGGTGGTTATGTGGGATGAACGCCTGACGACAGTCGCTGCGAACCGGACGCTGATGGAGAGCGGTGTGCGGCGTGAGAACCGCAAAGATTACGTGGATATGATAGCGGCGGTATATATCCTGCAGGGATATCTGGATTTAAAAGGACAATCCGGCGGTAAATGATGCCCGGATAAAGGCCGTGGCCTGCTGTCGGATGAGTGAGTATGTTCTGAGAATGAGGAGCAATATGGATAAAATAGAGTTTTACCCGGTCGAAGGTGGTGAAAAAGCCTGTTTTTTTGTGCTGGAAGAGACAAGGATCAATGGGAAAGTCTATCTTCTGGTGACGGAGTCCGAGGATGAGGAGACAGAGGCTTATATACTCAGGGATACTTCAAAGGACGGGGACGAGAACGCTGTGTATGAGTTCGTAGAGGATGATGACGAGCTGGAAGCAATATCAAAGGTCTTTGCAGAGCTTTTAGAGGACGTGGACATAGAGCTCTGAAGCAAATAGCGAAAAATGAAGAAGCCTGTTGACATCGGTGCCATCTGGACACCTTAGTATTTGTGCGTAAAAATGCAGAAAAGAGGTAGTAGGTTGAAAAAGGAACAGAGCAGACAGAACAGACAGAACAGCACAGAGAAACTGAAAATTATGCCGATTGGGGGACTTGGCCTGATCGGAATGAATATCACCGCGTTTGAATATAACGACAGTATTATCGTCGTGGATTGCGGCCTGGCTTTCCCGGAGGACGATATGCTGGGAATTGACCTTGTGATCCCTGATATCACTTATCTGAAGGAGAATGCGGAAAAGGTAAAGGGCTTTGTTTTTACGCATGGACATGAGGATCATATCGGTGCGGTTCCATATGTGTTAAAGGATATCAATGTCCCATTGTATGCGACAAAGCTGACTATGGGGCTGATCGAGCGCAAGCTTACCGAAAGCGGCATGATGCGCACGACGAAGCGCAAGGTGGTAAAGCAGGGACAGTCCATCAATCTGGGAGATTTCCGCGTTGAATTCATCCGGACCAACCACAGCATTGCGGACGCAGTCGCTCTGGCGATCTATTCTCCGGCGGGCATAGTGGTGCATACCGGCGATTTTAAGGTGGATTATACGCCGGTATACGGCGACGCGATAGATCTCCAGCGCTTTGCGGAGCTTGGCAAAAAGGGCGTGCTGGCGCTGATGTGCGACAGTACAAACGCGGAGCGGCCGGGATTTACGGCATCCGAGCGGACGGTGGGCAAGACGTTTGACCATCTGTTTTCCGAGAATGTGCAGCATCGTATCATTATTGCGACGTTCGCTTCCAATGTGGATCGTGTGCAGCAGATTATCAATACCGCTTATAAATATGGCAGAAAGGTCGTGATCGAGGGACGCAGTATGGTCAATGTGATTTCGACTGCGTCTGAGCTTGGATATCTGAATGTTCCGCAGAATACGCTGATCGAGCTGGAGGAAATGAAAAATTATACGGACGAGCAGCTCGTGCTGATTACCACGGGCAGTCAGGGTGAGTCGATGGCTGCGCTCTCCAGAATTGCCGCAAATATGCACAAGAAGATCACAATCCATCCGAATGATGTGGTGATCTTCAGCTCCAATCCGATTCCGGGCAATGAAAAAGCGGTTTCAAAGGTGATCAATGAGCTGTCTGTAAAAGGCGCAAACGTAATCTTTCAGGATACCCATGTCTCCGGCCATGCCTGCCAGGAGGACATCAAGCTGATCTATTCACTGGTAAAGCCAAAATACGCGATACCGGTACATGGCGAGTACCGCCATCTGAAGGCGCAGGCGAAGCTCGTGGAAGAGCTTGGATTCGAAAAAGATCACATTCTGCTGCTGCAGGCAGGAAATGTGCTGGAGATAAATGAGGATTCAGCGGCTGTTACCGGACAGGTGCAGACCGGATCCATCCTTGTGGATGGCCTTGGCGTTGGAGACGTCGGCAATATCGTGCTCCGCGACCGTCAGCATCTTGCGGAGGACGGGATCGTCATAGCGGTGCTGACCCTGGAGAAATACAGCGGTCAGATCCTTGCCGGGCCGGATATCGTGTCGAGAGGCTTCGTGTATGTCCGTGAATCTGAGGATCTGATGGACGAGGCGCGTTCGGTTGTGGAGGATGCGATGGAGCACTGTACCGCGCATCACATCTCAGACTGGGCAAAGATGAAAAACGCGATTCGGGATTCTCTTGGCGATTTCCTGTGGAAGCGCACAAAACGCAGGCCGATGATTTTGCCGATTATTATGGAAGTCGAATAAAAGACGGATTACGAGAATGACAGGGATATATTTATATGGATGAAACAGCCGTAAAATCAATAGAGGAATGTACACAGGAACTGATCCGGAGCATTCAGGAGAGCGAGGAGTACCGGAGGTTTCAGAAGCTTCGCGCTCTGGCGGACGAGGATACGGAGCTTCGCGGCCGACTGGCAGACTTTCGAAGGAGGGTTTATGAGGTGCAGACGTCGGGCGGGACTCTGGATAATTACAGTGAACAGGAGCAGCTCGGACGTTATGCGGCCGAATTCCGGAAAAATGAGCTTGTGAATGAATATTTAAAAGCGGAGCTGCATGTCTGCAGAGAGATACAGAAGGTAATTACTGAGCTGGTGGAGGCCATTGATCTGGATCTGGACGAGGTTGTTTAGATAAGCGGTAAAAATAAGCCGGTGTGTTTCAGGAAAACAGGCAGGGAAAACAGGTTGGGAAACAGAACCGAACTGTGTTTCGGGAAAAGGACTCAGAAAAACGGTTCAGAAAAGGTGGCGCAAAGAAATGATTATACCGGAGCGCATGTCCGTTTACATCAATTCACTGGATACCGGGAACGGAGTGTTTCTGGATGAACTGGAGCGCACGGCTCTTGAAGAGCATGTTCCGGTGATCCGGCAGGATATGCAGAGCTTTTTGAAGGTGCTGCTGGCGGTTCATAAGCCGCGGCGGATTCTGGAGGTTGGAACGGCGGTTGGATTCTCGGCGCTTTTGATGGCGGCGAATACCGGATCGGACTGCCGGATCACGACGATTGAAAATTATGAGAAACGATTTGCAGCTGCGCGGGAGAATTTTGCGCGAAGCGGAATGTCAGACCGGATAGAACTCCTGACAGGCGATGCGAAGGAGATTCTGCCGACGCTCAGGGAACCTTATGATTTCGTTTTTATGGATGCGGCGAAAGGGCAGTATATTCATTTTCTGCCGGAGATACTTCGCCTTTTGCGCACGGGGGGCATTCTGGTTTCGGACAATGTGCTGCAGGATGGAGATATTATTGAGTCTCATTATGCGGTGGAACAGCGCAACCGCACTATTTATAAGCGGATGCGGGAATACCTGTATGTGCTGAAGCACACGGAAGGACTGCTGACATCAATCGTAGCGGTCGGGGATGGCGCGGCTGTGACGGTGAAGGTTAGCGATTCGCTGGCTGTGTGCCGTGAATAATGAGAAGTAGTGTTGCTGCTGTCAGTGTGCCGTCTCAATCATAATTTTACTTATAGCACTGCCTACGCCTCCCTCCTCCGCCTTGCGGAGTGACGACATATTCAGCACTATAACTTAAAAAATGATTGAGACGGCACATTAGCAGAAATCAAATGGATGAGATTCTGGAATTTGATTTATGAAGGAAAAAAGTTTACTTTGTGAGAGTGAGGAATTTCGTGCTATGAGACATCCGGAATTGCTGGTCCCGGCGAGCTGTTTGGAGGTTTTAAAGACTGCCGTGATATTCGGCGCGGACGCGGTGTATATCGGCGGCGAAGCGTTTGGCCTTAGGGCAAAGGCGAAGAATTTTACGATGCCGGAGATGGCAGAGGGGATCGCGTTTGCCCATGCGCATGGTGCAAAGGTCTATGTGACGGCGAATATTCTGGCGCACAACAGCGACCTGAAGGGCGTAGAGATTTATTTTCAGGAGCTTCGCGAGCTGCGTCCGGACGCGCTGATTATCGCGGATCCGGGCGTGTTTCAGATCGCAAAGCGCATCTGTCCGGAGATAGAACGGCATATCAGTACGCAGGCGAATAATACCAACTACGAGACCTGCCGTTTCTGGTGGGAGCTTGGCGCAAAGCGTGTTGTCACTGCGCGGGAGCTTTCCCTTGCCGAGATCAGGGAGCTCAGGGAGAAGATCCCGGAGAAAATGGAGATTGAGAGCTTTGTACACGGCGCGATGTGTATTTCCTATTCCGGGCGCTGTCTGCTCAGCAACTATTTTACCGGACGCGACGCGAACCAGGGAGCCTGCACCCATCCGTGCCGGTGGAAATACGCGGTCATGGAG
>JAJQIE010000239.1 GCA_021199395.1 Lachnospiraceae bacterium
GTATGCGTCCTGCCGCCGGACGCATACGGGGGAGCGTCTCTGCATCCAGCAGCTCTCCGCCCGGCAATACGCCGCCCGGATAATCCTCCGGTATCGTGCAGCCCGTGATAGCCGTATTCTTTCCGATGCTGACATTTGCTGGAATCACTGTGTTTTCCCCGACTACCACCAGCCCATAGGAATAGACCGATGGTTTGACGCGGTTTGGCACCTCTTCACCGACTCCCATTTTTACATTCTCTCCCACGACCGTATTTTCAGCGATGATCGCCCTGTAAATATCGGCTCCCGCTTTGATGACCGTATTCTGCATAATAATGGAATCACGCACAACAGCGCCTTCTTCAATCACTACGCCACAGCCAATGATGGAATTGTAGACTTTGCCATATATCTCCGATCCATCTCCAATCAGACATCGCAGGGTCACAGAATCCGATGAAACAAACTGTGGAGGCAGTATTTCATTTTTCGTATAAATCTTCCAGAATTCTTCATAAAGATTAAACTCTGGTATAATATCGATCAGCTCCATGTTGGCTTCCCAGTATGAGCCGAGTGTACCGACGTCCTTCCAGTAGCCGTTGTACTGATACGCCACAAGGGTCTCCCCCTTTTCAAAGCAGTACGGAATGACATGCTTTCCAAAGTCGCATCCGCTCTGATCTGAAAGCGTCAGAAGCGCATCCTTTAAGGCGTCCCATGAAAAAATATAAATACCCATGGACGCCAGATTGCTCTTAGGTTCAGCCGGCTTTTCCTGAAACTCCGTAATACGGCCATCCTCGTCTGTAACTACAATGCCAAAACGGCTGGCCTCCTCCTGCGGAACAGGCATAACGGCAATGCTGACGTCCGCATTGTGTGCTTTGTGGAAATCGAGCATCACTTCATAGTCCATCTTATAGATATGATCGCCTGATAAAATCAGGACATAATCCGGATGGAAAGACTCCATGTAAGTA
Organism: Lachnospiraceae bacterium; assembly: GCA_021199395.1. Taxonomy (GTDB): domain Bacteria; phylum Bacillota; class Clostridia; order Lachnospirales; family Lachnospiraceae; genus Choladousia. The sequence goes on from JAJQIE010000239.1 coordinate 966, forward strand.
AGGTTCTGATAGATCGCATTCGCAGTCCCGGTATACCATTCTGTCTTTCCCACTTTCTCATAGGGTGGAAGGACGGTCACTCCTCCCTCATTTCTGTCAAGGTCCCACGGAATACCAATGCCTATATGCGTATTCAAACGAAGCGGCTGATACTGTGTCAGGACGCCCACGGTGTCAATGCCGGAATTGATGCAATTGCTGAGCGGAAAATCTATGATACGGTATTTCCCGCCAAAAGCAACCGCCGGCTTGGCTCCCTTCGCAGTCAGCACGCCCAGGCGGCTTCCCTGACCGCCTGCCAGAAGCATTGCTATCATTTCTTTCTTAATCACGTTATCACCTCTGCAGTCAAGATTTTGTTTCATAAGCAGATTATAACACAGCTTTTTTAAATAGTGAACATTTTTTACAATAATTTCTATATTTTTTCTCGGTTTTTATTATAAATAACGAGCCGAATGAATATAGGTGTTTTTTTCTCTCCATTTTGTCATAGACTTTTCGGGAAAAATGAGTATAATCAGATAGGGCAGGAACTGAGAGAACTATTATACAGTAAAAGGAGCGTTTTCGAATGTATCAGATAAATTTTAATCAGCCGATCCATATTCATTTTATCGGAATCGGCGGCATCAGCATGAGCGGACTGGCTGCGGTTCTTCTGAACCGGGGCTTCACTGTCACCGGCTCTGATTCGAAAAAAAGCGATCTGACCGCATGGCTTACCGGACTGGGCGCACGGATTTCAATTCCGCAGAGCGCCGCGAACGTGACAGACGATATTGATCTGGTCGTCTATACGGCCGCCATTCATCCGGACAACCCGGAATATGCGGCTGCTTCCGCGAACTCTCTTCCGATGATGTCGCGGGCGGAGCTGCTCGGACAGCTGATGAGCAATTATCTGACATCCGTCGCTGTAGCGGGCACGCACGGCAAGACCACGACTACCTCTATGGTCGCCCATATCATGATGGCACAGGAGCTCGATCCGACGATCTCAGTAGGAGGTATTCTGCCTTCCATCGGCGGAAATGTGCGGGTTGGGAATTCCGACTATTTTCTGACCGAGGCCTGTGAATATACGAACAGCTTTCTCCACCTGACTCCGACGATCGGCCTGATTCTGAACATCGACGCGGATCACCTCGACTTTTTCAGGGATCTCGATGACATTCGCCATTCCTTCCGCTTGTTTGCAGAAAAAATCCCGGCGGAGGGTACGCTTATCATCCACGCGCAGATCCCGGATCTGGACGCCTTCACGGATGGGCTTGGCTGCCGGGTCGTAACCTTCGGCATCGGATGCGGAGATTATCATGCCGGGAATGTCGGCTGGAATGAGTCTGGCTGCGCGGATTTTGATCTTTATAAAAAGGACTCGCTTCTCGGACATTTTTCTCTGAATGTGCCGGGCGAGCACAATATCGCAAATGCGGCCGCCGCCATTGCCTGCGCGGATCTGCTCGGAGTCACGCCCGAATGCATGGCACGGGGACTTTCCGAATTTTCCGGTACAGACCGTCGCTTTCAGAAAAAGGGAGTGATCGGCGGCGTTACCATCATTGATGATTATGCCCATCATCCGACAGAAATCAAAGCGACGCTACACACAGCGAAAAAATACCCGGCCAATCGGATCTGGTGTGTTTTTCAGCCGCACACCTATTCGCGGACAAAGGCGCTCTTTGACGATTTTGCCGACGCGCTTTCTCTCGCCGATAAAATCGTCCTCGCCGATATCTATGCGGCAAGAGAGACTGATACCCTCGGCGTCAGCTCCGACCTGCTCCGCCGGAGACTGGAGGAAAAAGGGAAAGAAGCCTGGTACTTTCCCACCTTCGATGAAATCGAAGCCTTTCTGCTGCAGAGCTGCGCCCCCGGAGATCTAATCATCACGATGGGCGCAGGAGATGTGGTGCAGATCGGCGAGCATCTGCTGGGGGCATAAATCACGACATCTTTATATGAAGAATTGCTCTTAATCCGTAGGTCGAATAGCTGCAGCCATAATATTTGCTGTAGTTTTTCGCCTCGGAAAACAGCGGATCATACACTTTTCCGTTTATCTCAGTCCAGCAGTGCCCCTGCGAGGTAATGCCATTGCTGTCCAGGCAGACGTAGACCTCTGTATAACCAAGCGCTTTTGCCAGATAAGCAAACGCGGAGCCATCCGCATGGCAGTCTCCGCCTCCCCTGATAAAATGATCGTTGGCATAGGTAATGATCCAGCCGTCTGCCGGGCTGAATTTCCTGCGGATTTTATAGGGCTTGGATATCACCCAGTCAAAGCAGGCCTTCAGCTTCTGCGCTTTCGTCATATTCGAAGTCGTGACCTCTGCAATGACTGCCCTGGCGCGAAGCAGCGTTTTATAGTCCTCGGTTTCCAGATCAGTCATTTTCGTGCCGTTCGGCTTATAATAAACGGATCCGTCACTGTATGCCTCCAGATATCCGTTGCTGTCCAGATAATAGTTTATCCCGTCAATTTTCTTTGATTCCGTCAACAGCCTGCCCGACGACCGGAAAAAGTAATAGTTTCCGCTGATCTTCTGGATTCCGGTCACACGGACGCCCCTCGAATTGTAATAATATTTTTCTCCGTCGGAGGTCTTATACCACCAGCCTGTCTTTACATAACCGCCGCCCGTAAAATAATAGACAGCTCCGTCGACCGTATGCACTCCCTTTGTGAGCGCTGCGCCCAGCGTCGTACCCATTTTCCCGCTCGTGCGAAAATAATAGCGTTTCCCGTCGATCGTCTTCCAGCCGGTCTTCAGAATACCCTTCTGGCTGAAATAATAATAGCGCGAGTTGATCTTTTTCTTTCCTGTACAGGCAGCGCCATAATTGCCCACGCCGCTCTTCCGGCTGAAATAGTAGACCTTACCGTTGATTTTTTTCCATCCGGTGACTACCCTGCCATTTTTGTCAAAATAATACACCTTACCGTCAATCGTCCGGCGTCCGGTCAGCGCCACGCCATTCTTATAGTATTTCCTGCCATTCCATCCGTTTTTGACCGTCGCGGTCGATGTCGTCTTCGTCTCTGCCTGAGCCCTGAGAGCTGCAGCCTGCGGCAATACAACCGCCAGCATCAGACACAGCGCCATCGTCCCAAAAAATCGTTTCAGAAATTTTCCTGTTTTCACAACACACCCTCCCTCCAAAATCAGTTCTTATGGTTTTCGAGGAACTTATGAATCCTTCCGGTCGGCGTCAGCAGATCGCTGACCGAGCCGTCGTGGTTCAGCGTATCAATAACCAGGGCAATATACTTGCTCAGGTCGCAGCAGGTATACCATGGCTTTGAAAGCAGCTCCGGCGGCTGATATACCAGGTTTGTCGTTACCAGGGCGTCAAAAATTCCCTCCTCATACGCACTGTCAAACTTATCAAAGCCCTGGGTAAACAGCCCGAACGTAGAACAGAGCAGCACCCGGTTCGCGTCTCTCTTTTTGAGATGTCTTGCGGCCTCAATCATACTGTCGCCCGTGACAATCATGTCATCGATGAGGACGACATCCTTTCCGCTCAAATCCCTGCCAAGGAATTCATGCGCAACTACCGGATGTTTTCCATTCACCATACGGGCATAGTCGCGGCGTTTGTAAAACATTCCCATATCCACGCCAAGTACATTCGCCATATAGATCGCACGGCTGGCGGAACCCTCATCCGGGCTGATAATCATCAGACGATCGGGATCGATCTTCAGGTCGGGAACTGCCCGGAACAGGCCTTTAATAAACTGATAAATCGGGAGAATCGTCTCAAATCCATGAAGCGGGATCGCGTTCTGCACCCTCGGATCATGCGCGTCAAAGGTGATGATATTCTCCACGCCCATTTTTACAAGCTCCTGAAGAGCAAGCCCGCAGTCCAGAGACTCACGGCCGGAGCGCGTGAACTGGCGGCTCTCGTACAGAAACGGCATGATGACATTGACCCGTCTAGCCTTGCCCCCGATCGCAGCGATGATGCGCTTCAGATCCTGATAATGGTCGTCCGGCGACATGCGGTTCGTACAGCCGAAAAGAGAATAGGTAAGGCTGTAATTGCAGACATCGACAAGAATATAAATATCCTTTCCCCTCACAGAATCATTGATCTGCCCCTTCGCCTCCCCTGAGCCAAATCGGGGTACGTCAGTATTTACAAGGTAGGACGGCTTATCGTAGCCCTGCAGAAGCGGGCTGCCCTGATGCTCATGTACACGCTCCGAACGCCAGTTTACAATATGCCCGTTAATCTTTCTCCCCAGATCCTCACAGCTCTTCAACGCGATAATTCCCAGATCACCCACAGGAATCGTCTCCAGATTCCGTTCATAACCAGTTTGGAATTCCATTTTTTCTCCTCCTGTAATACGGTATTGTCCGCACAATCGCTCTAATCATACCATAAAAACTGTTCCGGTCAAGGCCTTCCATCCAAAATTCTCCTGTCACATTCCCTGTTTCTGACTCTTTTCCTTCCGCCCGGAAGCGGGGAATTTCTTCTGGATACGAATATCATCCCCGATCAGCCGCAGCATTCGGTAATTGCTGGAGATTCGGGAAAGGACGCGCTCAGAATACCGCTCCGCAATCGCCGCCAGAGGCAGGTTTGTAGAAATCATGGTGCTTTTCCGGCGCAGGATCCGCTCATTCAGAACCAGAAAGAGCCTGGAGGATACAAAAGAATTCACCAGCTCCGTCCCAAGGTCATCGATAATCAGAAAATCACAGTCAAAAATATACCGCTCCATCTCGTCCGCTTCGCTCTCTTCGGAGCGTCCAAAGGAAGAATCTGCCAGCAGGTCGAAAAGCCGGAACGCGGAAAAATAGACTACAGAATGCGCGCTTTCAAGCAGAGCGTTCGCAATACAGTGTGAAAGGAAGGTCTTGCCGAGCCCGGTATCTCCGGAGAGATACAGGTTCTGCGTTTCCATATCAAATTCCCGCACAAACCGCCTGCACTCATTCAGCGCCCGCGAAGCCATGCTGGCCGCGGTAAGACCTGTGACCGGATCTGTCATCGACTCCGGGTAATACGTGAGTGAGAATCCGGAAAACCTCTCGTCCTTTATACTGTCGCGCAGATTCGACTGCGCATAGAGCAGATCGATAGCCGCCTGCCTGAAGCAATGGCATTTCTCCCGCCCGATATACCCGGTGTCCTGACAATCCGGGCAATGGTACTCCGGCGCGAGATAGTCGGCCGGAAATCCGTGTTCCTTCAACAACTGCGCTTTGCGTGCGCTGATACGGGCGATCTGGCTTCGAAGCGCCGCTATCTCAGTGTTTCCCTCACTGGCGGCGCGTTCTGCCGGTTCTTCATCCAGGAGCGCTCGCGCGCACGCGGTGCTGGCTGATGCGATCTGCGCGTCGAGACAGGAAAGCTCCGGAATACGGCGATACGCCTCCTGCTCGCGGCGGGTCAGCTCCTGCCGGTTCTGATTCTGAAGGCGCTGATAGCCCCGCATAATCTCATCATACTGCGTATTTGTCAGTCCCATATCTACTCCACTTCTTTTTACTGAACCTGTCACTGGCCTCCAAAAAGCTTCTTTTCAAGGCTGTCATAATTGTAATTTCTCTGCGGAAAGTTGTTGAAACGGTTGGCCGCTCCCTGTTTCCGTTTGGAATCGGAGGCCTTCTTTTCTGCCTGCTTCTGTTCCCATTTCCGGTCGGCCTCCTCCACATCCTTCATAGTATGTATATGTGCTTCATGCCACTGCTCAAGAATGGAATCCGCGTATTTAAAATTCGCCTCATGCGTCTGGTCAATCGTACGCCTGCAGGCCTCCAGGATCAGCTCCATCGAAAGTCCAAGCTCACTGAGCCAGCGCTCCATCATCTCCTGTTCAGACGGAGCCGGATTCCGGCCCTTGAGGCCAAATGCCTTCATAATCGTAAAATAATTCCTGTTGTACAGGCTCGACTCCTTCTTTGCCTCCTGCACCGTCGTAATACCGGCTTCCGCCCAGCCCTGCGCAACCTTTCTCATATAATGTCGGCTGGTCGTCCCCCGCGTAATACAATACTCAAGCAGATATTCGATCAGATCCACAGAAAACCCCAGCGTATGGTAGTAATAGACAAAGTCCTTCTGCTCGGACGCGGAAAGCGGTCTCTGCAGATACTGCTCCGCCACCAGAAACAGCCCGCGAAGATCCTGCTGCGCGGATGCGGAGAGATCTCCGAGCATGGAGGTCTGCTCATTCGATGTATTCTGCCGCCCCGGAGCCTCCTGCAAATTAAGTGCAGCGCCGCCCAAACGCGAAGCGTTCTTCTCATCGGCGGCGCGTTCTGCCGCCGAGCGTATGCGATGGGGCGTTTCCATAGCGCCGCCTAAACGCGAAGCATTTTTCTCATCGGCGGCGCGTTCTGCCGCCGCTTCCGGCTCCTCGCCAACGTCTCCGTACATGCCGATTCCGTCGCTGTAAAGTCCGGCGGACGTCCTTATCTCCTCCGTGAGAATCACCGGGGTAGAATAGCTGGCCGGATCTGTAAAGGTCACCGACTCAAACGCTCCGTCCCGCGTCATACAGATCCGCAGAAGATTCTGTTTTTCCCAGTAAACCAGCGCCCGCTGAACATCCTTTTCCGTATGCTCAAACACATCCGCAATCGAAGAAACCGAAAGTTCACGCCCGCTGTTCGCAC
>JAJQIE010000165.1 GCA_021199395.1 Lachnospiraceae bacterium
AATGCGTGCGCCTGTTTCCCCATCCTCCGTATTATCCGAAGCCCAATCCTCTGCTTCCCCACCCTCCGGATTCTCCGAAGCGCCATCGCCGTTTTTTATCCAGCCGGTCAACGATCAGTATACGATCCTCTACGCCCCGCTGTCATCCCATCTCTCGACCACAGAGGAAATCGGCTATTCTTCTGTCCCAAAGCTGTTTACGGATATGAATGTCGTGAGTCTGGAGGCGTCCGGCATCCTGCCTGTCCGTATCCGAACCTTCCCCGGATTATCCGGCGCCGGCGTGCTTGTCGGCTTTCTGGATACCGGCATTGACTATACGCATCCGGCTTTCCGAAATACGGACGGAACTACCAGAATCCTGCGTCTCTGGGATCAGTCCGATACCAGTGGCACTCCTCCCGCGGGCATTTCCTATGGCACGGAATATACGGCGGAACAGATAAACAGGGCTCTGTTTACCAATTCCCCCGCCGTGTCAGAATCTGCGGGCGGCAATCAGGCGGCGGGGCAGAACAGCGAACCTATGAACACCAACGCCACAGCGCGACCCATTCCGGAACGGGATCCGGGCGGACACGGAACGGCAGTCGCCGGTATTGCCTGCGGAAGCCCCGACGCGGGGGAAGGCTTTACCGGGGTCGCCCCATTAAGCAGCATAGCGTTTGTCAGGCTGAAGCCGGCCAAGCAATATCTTCGCGATTACTTCCGCATTCCCGAAAGCGCCGTCGCCTGCCAGGAAAATGATCTGATGATCGGCATCCGATATCTGCTCGGCTGTGCGGCAGAGCTCAAAATGCCTCTGGTCGTCTGCCTGTCACTGGGTACAAATCAGGGCGGGCATACCGGTGATAGCCCGCTGGAAGAGATCCTGAACACGGCGCTTATTACACCGGGTATCTGTGCCGTTACCGGAACCGGAAATGAGGTCGGACGCGGCCATCATTATTTTGGACAGCTGCGGCAGCCCAACGACGCCACGGATGCAGAGCTTCTCGTAGATGCGGAAACCAGCGGTTTTTCCATCGAGTTCTGGGCGGACACACCGGATCTGTACAGTCTCGGCTTCACCTCACCGCTCGGTGAAACCGTCTCACCGATTCCGCCCGGAAATGCGACCTCCAGAGAGCTCTCTTTTTTGCTGGAGCGCAGTCGAATCTCTGTCACCTGGTCCGTCACGGATCCGGTGCGCGGCTCACAGCTGATCCTGCTGCGCTTCTTTGATCCAACGCCAGGCGTCTGGCGTATCCGCATCGTCAGCCTTGGCGCCGCCTCCGGAGGCTTCCACCTGTGGCTGCCAATCCACGGTCTGGTAGATCCGGAGGTTCGCTTTTACACGCCAGATGCGGATACCACGCTTGTCATTCCGTCCTGCGCTTCCTCCCCCATCTGTGTTGGCGCATGGGACGCGTACAATAGCGGACTATATGCCCATTCCGGACGTGGCTTCACACGCAGCGGACAGATCCGGCCGGATTTTGCTGCTCCCGGCGTGCGCGTCACCTGCCCGGTATCCGACGGAAGCTATTCCTCTCTCACCGGCTCCTGCGCGGCGGCCGCACTCGCCGCGGGAAGCGCCGCCCTGCTGCTGGAAAGCGGACTTCAGCAGGAGCCTCCCCGCTCTTTCAGCGCCGACGAAGTAAAACGGCTGTTTCTAAACGGGGTTCAAAAACGCAGCGATTACTCTTATCCGAATAAAGAGTGGGGCTACGGAACCATGAATGTATATGAAAGCTTTTTGTCACACTTAAAGGATGAAAGCATATGATACACTGTAAAACCTAATTTCGGAGGAAAACGAAATGAGTGATTTAGCGGCAACCAACTGTGGATGCGGATGTGACACTGGGAACGGAAACAGCTGTCTGTGGATTATCCTGCTTCTTCTCTGCTGCGGCAACGGATGTGGCAATGGACTTGGCGGCGACAACAGCTGCCTGTGGATCATCATTCTTCTGTTCTGCTGCGGCAACGGATGCGGCAATTCTATTTGCGGTAATTCCGGCGGATGCGGCTGCTAAACAGAGCATCCCGACACGCGAAACGGGTGAGACTTTCGTCATAAAAAGCCTTGCCCGGCTCTGCACAATCGGAGGATTTCCTATATCATGAAAAAACCGCCGACAGTGATCACTCTGCTGTCGGCGGTCTGAAAGAACCAGTTATTCAGCTGTCAGGCCATCCATATAATCATCCAACGCCATCGTATTAACCGTATAGGTCGGCAGATCCACTGTCGTAGTGCTCGACGTATCAGAATAATTATAAACCGAAATGCCAACCCAAGCTACCAGAAGAACAGCCACTACTCCGATACCTGCCTTCGTCAGCATCCACTGGCGCTTCTCTTTCCTGATGATTTTCGCGCGATTCCTTTTTTCTTCTTTATAACGATCCACTTTCTCCTGGCTCATGAATACTACTCTCCTTTGAAAAATACTATATCAAGTATACACCATTCTGAGAAAATTTCAACAGATTTTTTACAGCGCCCTGAAGATCATACATATCACACTCCAGCCAGGCTGTTTGCCTCAGATCACCACGATAATGCCGCCATCGTTGGCGTACATCGTAGAGATGCCGGCGGTATCCAGAAAAATCACCTTTTTGACCTGAATGCGCTTTGTAATAGCGTCAAGAACCATGCGGCCACGCTCCGGACAGTTGCAGTGTGACAGCGCAAGTATCTTTTCAGCCGGATTCTCCACCTGCTCTACGATGTAATCGACCATCTTTACAAGTGCCTTATTGATGCCCCGCGCCTGGTCAAGCTGGATGATCGTACCCTCCGGCGTCGCGCCCATGACCGGCTTAATCCGCAGCGCAGAGGCAAAAATGCCTTGATATTGCTCAGTCGTCCGTTTTTGCGCAGCGTTTCAAGATTTTCAAGCACAAAATACGTGTTCTGTCCATCGATATAAGACTCCACTGTCTCCACGACTTCCTCAAAAGACATACCCGCATCCTCGCACTCCTGGATTTTCGCCGTAATCAGCGTCTCGCCAATCGACGCGGAACGGGAATTAAACACATGGATCTGAAGCTTTGAGCCTTCCTCCTCCAGAAGATCTCTGGCAAGCACGGCGCTGTTGCACGAACCGCTCAGTTCAGCGGATAAAGTCACCGCGTAAGCGCGCTTTTCCGCTTTTTCAAACGCTCTTTTATAAAAATCCGGTGAAGGACAGGCGGATTTCGGGCAGTTCGGACTATCCGCAATCTTCTTTAAAAAATCGGCCTGATCGAAGCTGTCGTCATCTACAAACGCGTAATCATCTACCTGCATGGTCAGAGGCGCGGAAACAATACGATCATCCGCTTTCATCTCCTCCGTGCGCTCTCCGCAGCTATCCATCACAATCACATATTCCATAATATTCCTCCAAAATCCGGAATAAATCCGTTTTTCATTCCTTTACAATGTGGTTTTTAAGACTATGTTCATCATAGCACCTCCGTTGACACTTGAAAAGGGGAGATTTTCTATTTCACAATCTATGCACATTTTCCTGTTGCAATGCGTCCTGATTTGCATATATAATGATACAGACGCTCGCAATCCCGCACAGAATGGAGGCACATCTCTTGCGTTCTTTCCAGATACAGGACAACCTGGGCTTTATGAAAAAGCTCCTGACAGACGATACCTTTGACACCTTTTTGCTCTCAGAAGCATCCATCACGACCTATGCGACCTTTCAAATCGACGGTTCTTTTCATCCGGACTACCTGAGTGCTGCGGAGGCCGACCTGCTGACCGTGGAAAAATCCGGCTATACGCTCTGGAAGCGGGTACGGCCTTTCTTTTATGACCTGACAAAAGGGAAAAATACCCCGCTGAGATTTCGTGTTATTTTCCGTCTCGCTCCGCACAATGTCGAGAAGCTGATTTCTCAGAGCGGCCTTGCCGTCCATGCGGACGGAGTAGACGGGCTGTTTCTGAACATCCATTTTGATGGAAAAGCGATCGCCTGTGTCAGCGGGCTTTCGATGAAAATATTTACAATGGACAAAGGGCTGGAGCATGCCTGGGATGAGATGCTGGAGAAATTCTTCCATTCAAAGAATATTCCATTTCTATAGAAAATCCCCATGCGGCGGTTATCGCCGCATTTTTGGAGTTTAGAATGAATGTTGTGATTCCACTGCTGCTCTTTGGAAAAGAAACGCGGACTTATTTCGCCACAGCCCTTTCAGGCGTCGGCTGGCAACCGCTCAGGACCACCCCGGCAAACAGCCAGAACATGGGACCAGTCTGAATGGTAGAATCATTGAAGCACATTCCCGCGATATAACAGGCGCAGGCAACCAGACAGCCGAGCCGCAGCCGTTCCGCAGCACTCCGGTTTTGGCTCCCGCGGCAGGAGCGGATTCCTTTTCGAAGCAGGAGCACATAAAATATCACACACGCCACAGACGAAATCATTCCGGTCTGCACCCACTTTGTAAGAAAATCATTATGCCCTTTCTCAATAATCATACCGGTATTATTTGAATAAATCAGCTTTCCTGCATAATCATTCTGCGGAAAACTCTCAGCAAAGGTATCCGGACCGCTCCCAATCAGAAGATAGCGCTTCAGAAGCGGCAGGACGCGCGACCAGATATAGACACGGCCGGAGCCAAGATATTCCAGCCCATGAAAATCCACGGCCGGAATCTCTGTAATCTGATCCAGATTGCCCGCCGTATTGATGTAATAATAGCCATCGTCCGAATACACAAAATCCATACTGGTATCCGCAAGATACAGTACGAGCTCCGTCTCCCCATCCAGATCTGAGCAGGATGCCTCGACGCCATCCTCATCGTGCAGGACAACCGATTTTCCCTCTGTCAGAACAGAAAGTGTCTCTCCGGCGGCATCTCTGATTCGCACAGTTTCATCTTCTATCGTAAAAACATAGTCCTGCCCATCATAGACCAGCTCTACGGCATCCTCCGTCGTGACCAGCTTTTCCAGCGGTTCAATATCCGGGGAATCAAGCATCCGGTTCAGATAATAGAAGCCCTGCGTACCATCGACCGCGATCAATAGCACCGCGAGCACAAGCACCGCCGGTATCCCCCGGCACAGAAGCCTTTTCACCTGCCCGCCGCCCAGACAGGCGGCAAGCACCACCGCACCGGCTGCCAGCGCGACCAGGGTAGAGCGCGAATAGGTGAACCAGATCAGAAGCAGCATGAGCAGAAACAGTGCCGTATACGCCAGCTTCCTTTTTTTCATCTTTTCCGTCAGAGCCATCACACCGGATACAGACGCCAGCATGGTCAGAAAAATCCCCGCGTAGTTTGGATTGTAGAGCGTCAGATAGACGTTGTTCCCGGTAAATGCGCTCTCTACTTCGCCGCCATAGACCGCGTACTGCTCCGCGGTCATTACCAGCTTCTGTCCCCATTCATATTCCAGAAAATTTATTTTAAAGACCTGAAGAATCCCGATCACCGCCATGGCGATACTGACTGCCAGAATCCCGTACCACACGATCCGGTAGTCCTTCTCCGTCTCCAGAATCTGATACGCATAGAAGCTCACCACCGCATAGCCGAGCAGGACCCACACATTTTCAAAGGAGTCCAGGTTCCCAACCATGGATGCGGTGAAATTCTGCGACAGAAACGCGGACAAAAGAGCCGCCACAGCATAGACAAGGAGCGGAAGATATGTCTTCCAGGGTCTGCACTTCTCCCTGTATAAAAGAAAGCGGAACGGCAGGATCAGAGCGCACAGAACCGCCAGCACGACAAAGCATCGGCTCTTATGATAGCTGTAAAGCTCCGTCCGGATGGTGCTCCCGGCATACCAGAGGTATTCCCCATACCCGCAGTCGTACTCGCTCAGGCGCACAATGAGCGGCAGAACGCAGAGCATCAAAAGGATGGGCACCAGCGCATCGTGAAATCCCTCGCGCTGACCGCTCCGTGCGTTTTTCCGAGACGGTCTGACCGCTCCGTGCGTTTTCCTGCCCATCCTTCTTCCTCCCTGTAAAAAATTTAAAACGTTCTCAGAAGCTCAAAATTGTCCGGGATTTCGTATATCGGGATCGCGTCAATCCTTTCCGCAGCTCCGCCTGAAAGGAAAAGACAGACCTTCAGCTGGCAAAAGTGCCTCCTGTTATGGTGACTTTCCCACTGCCCGATACAGAAGATGCAGCGCTTTTCTTCACGGCAAAAGTGCCTCCGGAAACTGTTATTTTACCCTTTGCAGCGGCATAAAGCGTTGTTGTTTTCCGTTTAAACGTTCCGCCCTTGATAGTGACAGCTGCACTATATTTGTCAGAATAAGCAGATACTTTTCCATAAAATGTGCCTCCGGAGATTGTTGTCTTGCCTATCGATGCCACATCATTATAAGCACCACTTTCAGTGTATATTAATGTTTTGAAAGTTCCGCCTTTCACCTTTAACGTTCCGCCACGATTTTCAACACCCCAGTAGTCAGAATCCACCTCCGAAGATCCTTCAATATCGAAAGAGCTAAATGTTCCACCCTTGATGGTAAGTGAGCCATAATTATGAATGCCTGGACTTGAGATAGCATAAATCAGTTTAAAATCTCCATCGCTGATAGTCATAGACCCTTCTACTTCATTATATAGAGAATATATCGAGAAGGTACCGCCCTTGATCAGTGCGGTTGCACCGTCAGTATTATCTAAAAGCCCTCCCGCATCGAATGTACCCCCGGTAATTGTCAGCTTTGCATTCTTTGTGTTATTATAGATGGAATGAATCAAATAAGGAGATGCACATGACTTAAAATCAAATACTCCTCCACTGATATTCAAAATCCCGGTATTACTGAACATACCACAATAATAGCACTTAAATGTCCCATTTGAGATATTTAAGGTGCCGGAATTTGTAAATACCCGCGTTTCCATAAGTACCGATTCGTAATCATTTTTTTCATAATCCGCCTGCGCTTTTGACTTAGAATTTGAAAATGTCCCTTTTGTAATATTCATCGTCCCGGCATTGGAGATAAAGCCGGTATAGGTTCCGCTCTTAACAGTAACCATCGCGGCTTTCGATACCTTCAATATCGTTCCGGCTACTTTGTTGTGCATGATCTTTCCATTTCGGATCGTCACAGTTCCTTTTTTTACAATAAGGCTGGCGCTCCCTTTAAATGTAATCGTATGCTTATTCAGGTTCAGCGTAAATGTCTTCCCGGAACGGCTGATCGTAATGCTGTCAGAAGTAGTAATGTCTGATTTCAAGACAATCGTTTCACCGGATTTTACCGCTTTGATCGCCGCGTCCAATGAAGTATACTTTGTGCTGCCGATTGTGGCCACCGTCTTCGACGCGGCAAATGCCGTCGCCGAAAGCACAGCCGTCAATAAAAACACTGTCAGCGCTGTAATAAAAAGCCTTGTCATTTTCCCTTTCATATTCTCATTTCCTCCCCGCGTTTTTCCTGTAAAATATTCATCGTTGCGACAAAAGGCAATTGCCTTTTGTCGCTCGAATCATTTTATTCTTTTGTTCGTTCTTTATTTCGCCTTTGACGCAGTGACCGACATATAGCCAGGCGCGACGCAGGTGTACTTATGTCCCTTTATAACCTT
>JAJQIE010000261.1 GCA_021199395.1 Lachnospiraceae bacterium
AGCTGGAACTGAACCTGACGACTTTCGTTAGCCAATAAAAAAAGCGGAACCTGTTTTCGTGTCAGCTAACACGTTCTTAGCAGATTTCCGCTTAAAAAATCCCGTCCCTGGCGGGATTCGAACCCACGGCCTTCCGCTTAGGAGGCGGACGCTCTATCCTACTGAGCTACAGAGACATAATACGAATTTTCCTTGATTTTACAGGTTTTTTTGAAATTACCCAATCACCATTTCCGGTCTTTTTTTCATTAGCTGGCCGTCCTTTTTTATTAGCTGCAGCTAATACGGGGCGACCGGTTTAATGGTAAACAAAATTTTTCAGGATTGCGTTCTTATGGAACTTTTTTCTATTTCATAACCATTTCGAACTGCAAACTCATTTTTTCAAACTACTCTCAGCCTTCATGTCGTCCCTGTTCTTAGGAGGCGGTCGCTCTATCCAACTGAGCTACACAGACGTATTTCAACTAAAACAGTCTTTCCTTGAAATGCCAGTTTAGTATACTATATTTCACTTCAAAATACAAGCCATCTTTTTTATTTGTATGTTTGGTGTCTATTACGATAAGCCTGACACTCGCTGTCAAGCTGGGCTAAAACCATTTCGTCTGTTTGATTTTGTTTTTTTGTTTTCCCCGGTTGCGGACGATATTCACCATATGCTATACTGGGAACAGTATCCAATGACAGTGATATATCTTTTTACCGATCGGATTATCCTTTGAAAAGGAGGCTGCCCTTTAGATATGAAAAAAATACTTTTCGTCACAGCGGAATGCGCTCCTTTTGCCAAGGCCGGTGGGCTCGCAGACGTATCCGCTTCCCTGCCGCCTGCTATCTGTGGATATGAAATACGCACCATATTTCCGCTCTACGGGATCATACGGGATTCCCTGCGTACTCTTTTTCAGCCGTGTTTTTCATTTTCCTGCGACTTTGACGGAAAACGCAGAACCGCCGCACTCTGCCGTGCGGTATACCAAGGGCGATACTTTTACGCAATCGACGCTCCTGAATTCTTCGTGGCAAACGGTTCAGGAAGATTATATCTGGACGCGGCGGCAGATAACCGGAGATTCCTTTTCTTCTGCCGCGCCCTTCTCGCTGCGCTTCCGATATGGGATTACCAACCAGACCTTCTCCATCTGAACGACTGGCACACCTCGTTTCTTTCCATAATGCTCCGGCATGATAAAAGCGAATTTTTTCAAAATACAAAAACCCTGCTCACCATTCACAACATTGGGTGTATGGGGATTACCCGTTTGCCAGCCGTTCTGCGACAAAGTGGTCTCCCCTGTTCTGATTTCCTGACTGGTCCGTTCGCGTGGCGGATCCGCAACAGCAATCCACTAAAATCCGGCATCCTCACAGCTGATTTTCTGAGCACTGTCAGTCCCTCCTATGCTGCCGAGCTGGCTACAGACGGGCCGGATAAAGGAAACTATCTTTCGCGTTATATCCGCAGACGCAGCGGATCTCTGGTCGGCATTCGAAATGGCATAGATACGGATCTGTACAATCCAGCGACAGACGCCTCTATCCCCTACCGATACAGCGCCTGCCAGTCAGAAAGCGGTAAAGCGGCCTGCAAACATTCTCTTCAAAACCGTTTTGGACTTTGTCCGGATCCGAACGCCATGCTCTGCGCCATGGTCAGCCGCTTCTGTGAACAAAAAGGCAGCTCACTTACCTGTACCTGCGCAGAAAAAATGCTGCGCGGAGGAGCTCCTCTGCAATTTGTTTTTCTGGGAGACGGAAATGAACCTTTTCTCACGGAAATTCAGCGACTTGCTGATGAATTTCCCGGTCGTGTTTCCGCGATGCTTCATTTTTCCCAATCACTCCCGCCGTCCGTTTACGCTGGAGCGGATGTCTTTCTCATGCCCTCCCTCTATGAGCCGTGCGGGCTGGGTCAGCTGATTGCCATGCGCTATGGCGCCGTCCCGGTTGTGCGAAGGACCGGCGGGCTGGCTGATACCATCGTCCCATACGACCCGGCTGCCGATCAGGGCTGTGGATTTCTGTTCGATGAATACTCAGCGGATGCGCTGATGGCTTCCCTTACCGAAACGCTCTCCCTGTATCTCCATGACAAAACAGCCTGGCGAGAGCTTGTCGCGCGCTGTATGTCATTTGACAGCTCATGGGCTAGCCCGGCCAAAGAATATGGGCGGCTTTACGGTCGACTCTGTAATGAATAACGATTTCTGTATTTCTGGGGGCTGACCCCAAAACACTCCCGGAAGCTCTGACAAAAATAAGAAACGCTCGTGTATCCGACCGCGCTGCTGATCTCAGCAATCTTACAGTATGTGTTCTCCAGCATTTCCGTCGCTTTTTCCATGCGGTACGCCCGGATAAACCTGCTGATGCTTTGTCCGGTTTCTTTTTTAAACACATGACTTAAATATCCTGCCGACAGATATACGCTCTGTGCAAGCGTATCCACGCTGAGGTTTTCGCCATAATGATCATATATGTACTTCTTTACCGCCTCCACTTCTCTGTGGCGACCAGCCAGGCCTGCTCCGGTACCGCCTCCCTTGTCTGCTTTGCCGCTACCGTTGCCGTCTCCATTATTGTCTCCTATGCTGCCCTCACTATTATATCCGTTGCCATCTCCATCGCCGCCTTCACTATTACCTCCGTTATCGCTTTCGCTGCCGTCTCTGACGTCGCCATCGCTGTTATTTCCGTTGCCATTGCCATCTCCGCTGCTGTCTCCGATCATGTCCTCAATACTGTCTATGTATTGTCCCACCATATCTGCGACAGCTTCAAAGCCAGCAGCGCTGTATAATCTGGTAATCTCCTCATTCAGCCGATTTTCGTCCAACTCTGAAACTGTCTGTAAAATATCTTTCAGTAAGTTAGAAAAAACAAATTTTATGTAGCTCTGTGATAAATCCGGCTGCTCCCGGTATCGGTCGCAGAAGCGTCTAAAATGCTCCCTTAAACCCGTGATATCCTTCCGCCGGATATCCTGCTCCATCTGTTCCATGAGTATGCCTTTATCCGGATTGTTATACATTTTTGATTTCCTCAGCTTCCTGATCCCTGCGGATCATTCAAAAACCCTGAAAAAGCCAAAGCGGCCTACGGGGGATATTCCCCGCAAAACCGCTTTGATCTCTCCGGCTTTTCCTGCCAGTGTTTAACTTTTATTCTTTTACTTTTCCTGGCGGCGTTTTCTGTTTTCCCCGGCCATCAAAAGCAATACCGCGGCAGCCAGCGCCATCATTGCCATCCAGAATGTCAGCGGAGTGTCGTCCCCGGTCTGCACAGATGTCTCCATCTCGGATTCAGATTCTGTGCCCGTCTCCGTTGTGGTTTCTGTCTCTGTACCTGTCTCCGTCGTGGTTTCTGTCTCTGTGCCCGTCTCCGGCGTGGTTTCTGTCTCTGTTTCCGTTTCCGAAACCGTTTCTGTCTCTGTCTCCACTTCCGAATCAGTCTCCGGCGTTGTCTCTGGTGTCGTTTCCGGTATTGTCTCCGGGGTCGTCTCTGGATCTGTCTCCGAAGTCGTCTCAGACTCTGTCTCCGGATCTGTCTCCGGCGTTGTCTCTGGATCTGTCTCCGGAGTCGTCTCCGGGTCTGTCTCCGGAGTCGTCTCCGGGTCTGTCTCCGGATCTGTCTCCGGCGTTGTCTCAGACTCTGTCTCTGGATTCGTCTCCGGCGTCGTTCCCGTCGGTGTCTCCGGATCTGTCTCTGGCGTCGTCTCCGTCGGTGTCAGCGTATTTGTGATCTGATAGCTCCTGCCGTCTGCTGAGACTTCTGTCGTCTTCCGGTATCCGTCCGGTACAGATAATTCATCTACCGTATACGAGATTTCCTTTCCGTCTTTATCATAGCGTTCCAGATCTTTCCATGTGTAAGTCCATCCATTATCCTGATGCAGCCATATTACGGCGCCGGTCTTTTCTCCGTTCGCATATAGCTGTACACGCACATAGGTCGGACGCTTTTGGGCACTGTCGTTATCATCCGCCCATGTTTTCACCACAGAAATATCAGTCTTTACCAGGCTATTAGTGATAACAGTGGCATACTCCCCATTCGCTCCTGTCTTAGCAGTGTAAGACACTTTGTAGCCGTCAGGAACATACAGCTCCTCCACTGTATAAACAATTTCCTTTCCATCAGCGTCAAAACGCTCCAGATCCTTCCAGGTATAAGACCAGCTGTTGCTTTCCCTCAGCCGTTTGATACTTCCGATCTCTTCATCATCCGCGTAGAGCTGTACCCAGATGCCGGATGGGCGTATCCCTTCGGCGTCCCCATAATCATCCCAGACCTTCTCCACAGATGCGCTGACCTTCATCAACGTATTTGTAATGACAAGCTCTGTGCCGCCGCTGTCCTCCAGTGTCACAGGGTCAGAATACGCGGCTTCATAGCCATCCGGGACGTCCGCCTCCTTCACTGTATACTCTATCTTAATTTTACTGCCTGTCAGGTACTTTGCCAGCCCTTCCCAAGTATAGGTCCACTGATTCTGCTCATTCAGAGTCACGCTTCCAACCTCATTGTCGCCCGCATAAAGCAGCACTTCAATGGAAGCAGGGCGCGTATTCTGCGTATTGTCCAGATCGTCCCATTTTTTGCTTACTGTCACAGATGTAGTCGGAACATACTGGTTGGTCATGGTAACTAACCGATTATATATAGTATAAGAGCTTCCATTAAATGTCCCAGAAGAAGAATTCGTGCTATATCCACTATTCACACTGGCAAGTGTATATTCCCCGACGTCGCCTTCCTCTACGGTATAAATGATTTCGTTTCCCCGATAATCGTATCGCGGCAGCCCTACCCAGCCGCACCCGTTCAGGCAGACGACCCGTGTGATAGTCAGCTCCTCAAAATTTTTCAGGTTCACCGTCACACCTGTCCCTGTATATGATGTATATGCATGATCGTTATTAGCCGAATACAGGGTTCTGTAAGCCAGCTGGGATACTTTTGTAGAAGTCGGCGCATACGCGCTGTCGATCAATACGCCATTTGCATACAGGTTCATCTGTATCCAGTCCGGCCTCACTTCCTCCACATTTTCGTTATCCGTCCACACCTTCTGTAACGCCACATTTGTATTGGTCGCAGTGAGAACGCTGTAATAACTCAGCGTCGTATAATATGTTAAATAGCTCTCTCCGTCATAAGTACTGTAATAAGTAGAACTGCTCTGTGTATAGCTCTCACCATTATAGCCGTAGCCCGTCGGCGGCGTATACTCAATCGTATACTCAATCAGATTCCCGCTACCGTCATACACCGGAGCCTTAAATATCCATTGGTCATAGTAGCTGTTATAGTTATTACTGATTCCATATCCTGTATGGCTCAGAAGAGAAACCCCGGTATTATTGCCATTTGACGTATCGTTTTCGCTCATCGTATACAGCAGCTCGCCATTCCCATACAGGCAGATTACAAAATCATTATCAGCCAAATCGTACCGTACCGCTGTGTCTGCACTGTTATATCCCAGATAAAGATTGATAAGACAGGTCTCATCCTTCGTCAGCAGCCTGCTCTTTGAGGAATAGGAATAATAGCCGTTCTCCGCCGCGTCAGCCGCAGTCAACTCCTCCGTGACATCACGGCAGAGATATCCATCGACCGCTGCTTCCTCTACTCGGTAGCTGATCAGGTTTCCCGCGCTATCATATTTTGGCAGTTCCACCGCATTAGCCCAAACATTATCTGAAATACCTCCTCCAGCTTTTAAATCATACGTATACTGTGAAATATCTTCTCCATTCACATTCCCATAGATCTGATAGGTCACTGAATCCGGTCTGTCCGTTGCACTGTCTAACAACCATATTTTGGTGATTGCCAGATAAATGGTCTCCGCTGCGTCTATTTCCGCCTGAATCACCTGGTCAGAATACGTATAGTTTTCCGTGTGATTCAATACGACGATTGTGCCGCCGTAGATAGAGGAATATGCTGTTTCATCTGAATCATTGGTGGTAACCGTTGTCAGGCTTTTCCCTTCAAACTCTCCCACAACAACCGTATACTCATGGTTCCCATCGGAATCCTGCACCGGAAAACCATCCAGCGATAAACTCACATATGCGGAAGTACCGGATCCGTCCGAATAATAAGTACCACCAGATTTATCAATTGTCCCATCCGCATAGGTAAGGGCGCAATATCCCGATTTATATGAGCTCTGCGGCGTTGTGATCCCGGAAACAATCGCATACAATTCGCCGTCCTGATAAATAGAGATCGGGATCGACACCGTCTCGTTGTACGGCGTACAGTTCGTCCCTGTGATCGTGCAGATGTTCTTCCAGTTCAGCTGAATGGATACCCCCGTTGTTGTTGAACTGCTTCTTACAAACGCAGTGCTGCTCATGCTCGCCGCGGAGCTCGTCGCAGCGCTAATATAGCTGGGTATAAGCGTTTGCATATCCGCAAGCGCATACGATAATCCGCTGACTTTTACGGTATACTCTATCAGGTCACCGTCCTCATCGTATACCGGCTGATCCGTCCACCTGTACGTCCAGCGGGTTCCTCCAACACTGTAATTTCCATAATACCAGCTGCCCGTCCCTGAAGGCGACGTGCTGCTCCCGACAAGCTCACCATCCGCATACAGACTCACCGTGACAGATCTCTGGGACGGCAGTGTAACATAAGGCGATAAGTATCTCGTGTTAAAACACAGTTCATAGGTATATGTATCGGTTTCGCTTACCTCGTCATACGCCACAAGCCCCACGGAAAGCACAAGCTTCCCATCCTCCGCGGATTCTGTCGTCACGGAAAATTCTGTGCCGTCGCCATAGATCCGCGCCGTGGAATACAGGGATTCTTCCGTGATTACAGCGCTGGTCACTCCTTCGGGAAGCTCACCGCTGTACCATGTACCGGCCTCCTTATCTCCCGTAATTTCTACCTCGCCGATCCATTCTCCGCTGGCTCCGTACAACTCAAGTGTCAGGGAATCCGGTTTGAATGTGGAAAGAGCCTGGTCTGTCTCTACCAGCTTCTGCCAGACGATCGTGATCCCTTCCGCATACTCCGTGGTACCCGTATACATATTGGTAGCGGTAAAATCCCATCCTGTCTCCAGCCAGCACAGACTTTTTGAGACGGATACCTGCTCCCAATCCTCTTCGTCCGATATTTCCTGTACCACCTGATAGGTGATCTCATTTCCGTCACTGTCATATTTCGGAAGGCTCAACCAGTTACAGTAATTTGCCTCATATCCATAACGGTTATAATACCTGGCCGGGACAGACGTGCCGGATGTATAGGCGCCGAGCGCCCAGTTCCATTCATCTTTATTCAATGTCACATATGAGCTTGTGGTTCTGCTCGCACTGTCAGTGCTAACCGTTGCCGTATCGAGCAGCAGGCTGCTTTCCCCTGTTTTGGACTGAATCGCGTCACTCTGCGCGTACAGCTTCAGCGTCACTGTCTCCGGCACAAGATCATAGTCGCCGTCCCAATCTACATACCCGAAAACATCAATCGTATCAGTAATAATAATAGATGTATTGCAGTATAAATCGTAGCTTTGATAGGATTCCTTTT
>JAJQIE010000086.1 GCA_021199395.1 Lachnospiraceae bacterium
GCCGAAAGATTGTATCCGGTGGAGCCGGTCGGGGTAGAAAGGATGATCCCGTCGGCGGCATAGGAACTCAGAAAAACGCCGTCCACATAGATATTAAAATCAACGACCCGCATCCGGCCGTTTCTTGTGATTACGATATCATTGAGCGCGATATCTCTTAAAAGCACCCTCCCCTGATGCCACGCCGCGCCGCTCAGCATCATACGCTCTCCAATGGAAAAACGGTTCTCGATCAGCCTGTCCAGCACTTCCGGCAGGTTTTTGCGCTCAACCTCAGCCAGATAGCCCAGAGTCCCCATGTTTACCCCCAGAAGCGGCAGGGAGCGGTCTACCAGGTCGCGCGCCGCCTGCAGCAGCGTGCCGTCTCCTCCGAGCACCAGCACGCACTCCGTCTCCTCCGGAATCTGTCCGGCGTCCGTATAGCGGTAGTGGCCGGGCAGTGCGCTCTCAGAATTTTCCTGCAGATAGCAGGTTTTCCCCTGCTTTTCAAGACAGTCACGGATATACCGGGCAGTTTTCTGTCCGGGATCCTTCAGTTCATTTGAAATCACATAAAAAACATCCATGGCTCTCCTCTTTCTATAGCGCCGCCGAACATACGTGAGGGGGCGTTTCAATCCAGCGCCGCATGCGCGTCCGCGACCACACGGGAAATGGCGGCTTCGTCCACGCGGGAGGCAGATAAAGCTGCGGCAGCAGGTCCTGCTTCCCCCTTTACGAGATGCACCAGATACTCGATATTTCCCTCCGGTCCCTTTACGGGCGACCAGGTCAGCGCGACAGCGGGAAGGCCGATCTGTGCGGCACAGGCTATTACCTTTTGAATAACCTCCTCATGTACCTTTGGATCGCGGACGACGCCCTTTTTTCCGACCTTTTCTCTGCCGGCTTCAAACTGCGGCTTGATCAGACAGATAATATCACCGGATTCGGGCATCAGCTCACGCACCGGGCCGAGTACCTTTTCCAGTGAGATAAAAGAGACGTCAATGGAGATAAACGAAGGCTGTTCGCCAATGTCCTCCGGCACGACATAGCGAATGTTTGTCCGCTCCATGCAGATGACCCGCGGATCATTTCTCAGGCTCCAGGCAAGCTGTCCGTGTCCCACATCGACCGCATATACCCGCAGCGCTCCGTTTTGAAGCATGCAGTCGGTAAAGCCTCCGGTAGAGGCACCGACGTCCATGCAGATTTTTCCCTCCGGAGAAACAGAGACAAAGGTCTGCATCGCTTTTTCCAGCTTCAGCCCGCCGCGGCTCACATAGGGAAGCTTACCGCCCTTTACCGTAATCTCCGCTTTCACATCGATCATTGTCCCCGCCTTATCCTCTCGCTGGCCTCCGACCAGTACCTCCCCGGCCATGATCAGCGCTTTGGCCTTTTCGCGCGATGGCGCAAGACCCTGCTGTACAAGCAGGATATCTAATCGTTCCTTCTTCATTCTGTGCGCGCGGCGCTCCTTTCTGCTTTTCTGTTTTTTCATGGACTTCTCTGACTGCGCGATTTCTGCTTGAAAGCGCTTCCTAAGTCCTGGGAAGCTCCTAAGCTTCAGGGAAGATACTCCGCGACGATCTTCTTGAAAATGGATTTCGCGTCGATACAGGTCTCCTCCTTCAGCACATCCACATTTCCATGCTCAATATAGTCGTCCGGCAGCGCGATCTGCATCACTCGCACATCCGCCTGTGTGTCACTGTAATATTCCAGTACCTTCTCGCCAAATCCGCCGGTCCTGACATTTTCTTCCATTGTCACCACCATATGGTGATCCTTTGCCAGATATTCCAGCATTTCTTCATCTATCGGCTTTACGAACCGCGCGTTTACAATCGTACACCCGTATCCCAGGTTTTTCAGGAGCGCGCGCACCTCCAGCGCTGTTTTTACCATACTTCCGACCGCGACCAGGGCGAGAGAGCACTCGTCATAAATCACCTCGCTCCTTCCGTAGACGATCGGGGCGCGAAAATCCTGCAATCCGTCAAACGCTTCCCCTCTCGGATAGCGCAGCGCAATCGGCCCGCTGTATGCGATCGCGTATTTCAGCATATCCGCAAGCTCCCATTTATTTTTTGGTGCCATCACGCACATATTCGGAATTTCTGACAGGTAGGACAGGTCAAAAATACCCTGATGCGTCTCCCCGTCGCTGCCGACCAGGCCCGCGCGGTCGATGGCAAAAACGACATGAAGATTCTGAATACAGACGTCGTGAATGATCTGGTCATACGCGCGCTGTAAAAAGGACGAATAGACCGCGACTACCGGCGTCAGTCCTCCCGCGGCCAGGCCGGCAGCAAAGGTCACCGCATGCCCCTCCGCAATCCCAACGTCAAAAAAGCGATCCCTATACATATTCCGAAAGCGTTTCAAACCGGTACCGTCCGGCATCGCGGCAGTCACAGCCACCAGTTTTGGCTCCCTGGCACCCATTTTGCACATAACCGTGGAGAACACATCGGTATATGCAGCTTTTTTGCGCCGCTTAACCGGCAAGCCGGTCTCCGGGTCAAACGGCTCCGCGCCATGAAATCTCGCCGGCATCCGTTCCGCAGGCTCATATCCCTTCCCCTTTTTCGTAACGACATGGACAATGACCGCTCCGTTTACACGCTTTGCGTCATTCAACACCTGCCGTACCTGGGCAATGTTGTGCCCGTCTACCGGGCCGAGGTACGTAAGCCCCATCTCCTCAAAATACATTCCCGGCACCAGGAGCTGCTTTATCCCCTGCTTGGTTCTGCGGATACCGCGCACCAGCGGATCGCCGTAAACCGGGATTTTATTGAGTTTATTTTCAAGATCTGATTTGAGGTTGGTGTAAGACTGTGCCGTGCGGATCTTTCCCAGATAGGCTGAAATACCGCCGACGTTCTCCGAAATTGACATATTATTGTCATTCAGAACAATGATAAAATTCGTCTTCAGCTGCGCCGCATTGTTGAGCGCCTCATAGGCCATACCGCCTGTCAGCGCACCGTCGCCGATCACTGAGACAACACTGTAGGATTCTCCCTGAATATCCCGCGCGCAGACATAGCCCAGCCCCGCTGAAATAGAAGTAGAGCTGTGTCCCGTGTCAAACGCGTCGCAGTCGCTCTCCTTGCGCTTAGGAAAGCCGCTCATGCCGCCGTATTTGCGCAGCTGGTCGAACCCTGCCTTCCGCCCGGTCAGAATCTTGTGCGTATAGGACTGATGTCCGACGTCCCAGATCAGCTTATCCTGTGGAAGATTCAGGGAGAGGTGAAGCGCCATCGTCAGCTCCACTACGCCTAAATTGGAGGCCAGATGCCCGCCGCTCTCACTGATTTTCTCAATCAGAAATTCCCGGATCTCCTGCGCGAGAGCCGGTAAATCCTTCCGGTCTATTTTTCTTATATCGTTTACTTCCTGAATCCGTTCTAAAAAAATAAACGCCGCCTCCCTCTTCCGGAGTAGCCTGCAGGCAGCAGCCGCTGTCTTCCGTGTACTGTTCCGCGTTTCATCTGAAAGGGCGGATTTCCGTAATACCAATCGCCCGCATCGCAATTTTATGTGTCTGCTGACAGCATCCTGTTATACAGATCTGTGGATCAGATGCAAAATCAGCTCGTCCAGAAAATCATTCTCATAAGGCAGCTCTTTCAGCAGCCTGACCGCCTCTTTTGAATATTTTGCAACGTCCTCCTGCGCCTTTTCGAGCCCATGAATCGTCACCCAGGTCGTCTTCCGGTTCCTCTGATCACTGTTGACCGGCTTGCCAAGCTCTTCTTCCTTTCCGGTCACATCCAGAATATCATCCTGGATCTGAAACGCCATCCCAACACATCTGGCCGCCTGCTCTGTCTTTTCCACTTCCTCCTTCGAAGCGCCCGCAAGCACCGCGCCGATCATCATGGAAGCCTCGATCAGAGCGCCGGTCTTTAAGCTGTAGATAAAATAAATCTGTTCTTCTGTCAGAGGCTTCCCCACATATTCCACATCTACAGACTGCCCGCCGATCATACCGTAAATACCCGTCTTGTGCGCAAGGATTTCAAACGCTCGCTCTACATCCGGGTTCCCCGGCTCGATCGTGAACGCCTTTGCCGCCGTCTCATAAGCCAGGTTCAGAAGCGCATCCCCCGCAAGGATTGCCATCGCTTCTCCATAAACCGCATGCGTCGTCTTTTTTCCGCGCCGATATTCGTCATTGTCCAGCGCGGGCAGGTCGTCATGGACCAGGGACTGCGTGTGGATCATCTCAATCGCCACCACAAAAGGCCAGATCACTTCTGACGTACCGCCAAACATCACATAAGTCTGCTGCATCAGAAGCGGCCGGAGCTTCTTGCCCCCGACAAGCATACTGTAATCCACCGCTTCCAGAAGCGTACGCTGATAGCCCTCCTCCTGGGGCAGATAATCCTGAATAACGCTTTTAATCTCAGTTACACGCTTTTTCATCTGATCGTCAAAATTCGTCAAACCCACCATCTCCATTCATAATCAGAATCTTCTTTTCAACAGTGTCTATCTTTTCATTGCACCTGCGAAGAAGCTCCAGCCCCTGCTGGTACAGCGTAAACGCATCCTCCAGCGGAATTTCCCGATCCTCCAGGCGTTCCAGCACCTCATCCAGCTTTTTGAAAGAATCCTCAAGTGACAGTTCCTCCGTTTTATTGTTTCCCTCCTGCTCTGTCATTGTTCTCCTCCTGTCTGTATGGTCTGTGTTTTCGCCGTTTTCGTCACTTCCGCCTCAATCACTCCGTCTGACACGTAAATGCTGACCGCATCCTGCACCTTTACCTGTCCTGCCGAATACACCCGTTTCCCATCCTGATCCGTAACGCAGGCAAACCCCTGCGTCAGCTTTTCCAGCGGTGATACGCTTTTGAGCCTTTCCGCGTAGAGAATCAGCGTCTGTTTTCTCGCCTCCACAAGCTGGTTCATCCCGCGCCCAAAGCCTTCCTCCAGATCGGACAGGTGCTGACGCTGCTCCCGTAAGCGCTGCATCGGGGAAGCATAGCCAAGCCGGAGCTGATACTGCTTATACCGCATCCGGTTTTCTGAAATCCTGTTTTGCATCAGCCGCTCAAATCCCGCGCGCTGTATGGCAAGCTGCTCCGCGATCGCAGCCGTATCCGGTACAGCAAGCTCCGCTGCAGCCGATGGCGTCGGCGCCCGAAGATCCGCCACAAAATCGGCAATCGTGGTATCCGTCTCATGGCCGACCGCGGAAATCACCGGAGTCTCACACTCAAAGATTGCCCTTGCGACTGTTTCTTCATTAAACGCCCACAGATCCTCGATGGAACCGCCGCCGCGCCCCACAATGATCGCATCCAGTCCAAGCCGATCCAGAGCGCGCAGACCGTCCGCTACGCTCGCCGCCGCGCCCTCGCCCTGCACCTTTGCGGGGTACAGGATCAGCTGGATACCGGGGCTGCGCCGCCTGGAAATATTGATAATATCGCGCACCGCCGCTCCGGTCGGAGCCGTCACGACGCCAAGCCTTCTCACATACGGCGGAATCGGCTGCTTATATTCCGGGGAAAACATCCCCATATCCTCCAGCTCCTGCTTCAGCTCAAGAAACCTTTCGTATAAAGCTCCCGCCCCGTCCCGGCGGATATGCGAGGCATAGAGCTGATACCTGCCGTCCCGCTCATAGACATTGATATTCCCGTCCACAATTACCTGCAGACCGTCAGATAGCCGAAAAGCCAGTCCCCGTCTGGCACTGGCAAACATAACGCAGGCAAGCGTCCCCGTCTCATCCTTGAGGGAAAAATAGATGTGTCCGGAGCTGTGATACTTGCAGTTCGAGACTTCCCCGGAAATACTGACACGGTTCAGCACAAAATCCTGTGTGAACATATTTTTGATATAGCTGTTGATCTGACCAACCGAATAAATCTTCTGCATCGCTTTGCTCCATGTGGCAGGAGAAAGAGACTGCCCCCCGATCGCCTGCTGTTATGCGAGCTTTGCCAGAATCCCGTTTACAAAAGCGGAGGCGTCCTCTCCGCCGTATTTCTTTGCCAGCTCGACCGCCTCATTGATCGCCACCTTCACAGGGATTGCCTCATCATAGAGCATCTCATACACGGCAAGCCGCAGAATCGCCAGCTCTGCCTTTCCCATGCGATCGGTCTTCCATCCCTTCGCCACCTCATTGATTTTCGTATCCAGCTCCGGCACTCTCTCCTTCACCTGGTCAAACCGATCCGCGATAAAAGCCTGTTCTTCCTCGCTGAACTTCGAAAAGCCGATTTCCTCATCCGGAAGCGCTACCTCTTCAAAATAGCGGTCTACCTGTACCGGAAGCTCCTCCCGGCTGTGAAAGTCTCCGCAGAATACCAGACGGAAAACATTCTCTCTGATCTCACTTCTCTTCATCATTTTGTGAATCCTCGTCTATTCGTTCTCTTCCATCTGGACGTTCACAATCTTTACATTTACTTCCGCCACATTCAGGCCGGTCATCGTCTCAATCGCCGTCTTTACCTTTTCCTGAATCTTTGCGCAGGTAGTCGGAACGCTGTAGCCATAGCGAATATTGATCGCCAGCACCACCGTGACCGTCTTATCCTCTACCGTGATCCGCACACCTTTCGAAAGGCTCTTTGTGCTGAGCTTGCTGATCAGATCACGCGTCACATTGCCCGCCATGGAAGCTACGCCCTCTACCTCCGACGCCGCAAGCCCCGCGATGATCGCCACCACCTCATCCGCAATACGGACCTCACCAAACTGTTCGTCATTTTCTAATTTATACGTATGAAGTTCTTCGTTTTCCATTGATAACCTCCGATTATATTCTCTTATCTGATATTATTATATCAGACCCTTATTTATTTGCAAGCCTTTCCTGTGCAAACTTAGGAGCTGTCACGAAATTGCCTGGGCATCTTGCACCGCCTAATACGCGAATCACAACCGATAAAAGCCTCGGAGTAGCCCGCTACGCCTACGTTTTTATCGGCTGTGCTTCACGTATTATTCGGCACAATCTGCTCAGGTTATTCCGTGCCAGTTCCTTACCTTCCAAACTCCGACAGCACCAGCCCTTCATTTCTCTCTAACACCATATCAGCGGACCAGCTGTTGACAAACAAAAGGAGTGGACGCCCTTTGAGATCGCGTACTTTTTTCATATCAGAAGTGCCGACCAGGTGCTCCAGGTCGAAGTCCTCGTTCTCAATAGTGCCGCTCAGGGGCGTATCCACCCAGCGGATATACTCATAAGGCAGGGGATCCAGGCGGATATCCACATTATACTCGTTTTCAAGGCGATATTTGAGGACGTCAAACTGCAGGACGCCGACCACCCCGACAATAATTTCTTCCATTCCGGAATTGAATTCCTGGAAAATCTGAATTGCGCCCTCCTGCGCGATCTGAGTAATCCCCTTGACAAACTGCTTGCGCTTCATCGTATCCATCTGACGCACACGGGCAAAGTGCTCAGGCGCGAAGGTCGGAATCCCCTCATAGGCAAACCGTTTGCCCGGCATACAGATTGTATCGCCGATGGAAAAAATACCCGGATCAAAAACGCCGATGATATCCCCGGCGTAAGCCTCCTGCACG
>JAJQIE010000186.1 GCA_021199395.1 Lachnospiraceae bacterium
GAAAAAGATACCTTGTGTGCGAAAATGCGGCAAGGTATCTTTTTTACTGCTACAGATGTTTTTTTTGTATGTGCTTGAGATAATTTTTCTTGAAGGAGCGGACGTTATCAAAGAATTCCATTTCTGATGCAGAGAAGTTTCCTGTCTCAGCTTTCTCTGATAGCAACTCCATTGTACAGACTAAGTCGGCAACTTGAAACAGCTTGTAATCAACCGGTTTCACCTTACGGAATTCAACATGCGTGTAGAGTGCGTTGAATACAGATGTCAAAATTTTGGTGAGCTCAATCTGCCCGTTGTCATAGTAGATAATAACACGGTCATAGCTGTTCCAGAATGATTCGTTGGATCGGAGGATTTCAGCTATTGCCTTAGACAGCTTAGCTGTCATCGTAATAACGTCAGGACATTCACTCTTTCGAATTTTTGCACAAGCATAATGTATGTCAAGCTTTCTGGAAAAGTTAAAGAGCGCATTGAATAGTTGCTTTCGGTTCTCAACCAGATCATTTTTGTAAATTGATTCCCGACGGATGAGCGGTCCGGTATGAACGGCGTGTTCTACATACCCCAGATTTCGTAAATGGGACTCAAAGGCAGAAATGTTGCCGGATATATCGATGCTTTGGTCATGGAGAACCATTGAAACCAAGTAATATGGAGAGTGTGTCTCATAAGGACCGAAGTCGCCTGACTCATCTATGAAAACGCTTAGTGTTTTTTCTGCCATAATAAATCCCCTTTTTGGCATTGAAATTTCGGCTGATATTTTGTATTATACAGACAGCAAAGCGTCGTATCAGCCAGTAAAGAATAAAAATGGCGGGGAAATTCCCCGCCGCTCGGTGGACCAGGGTCTTACGACCAGCCCAATTAGTGGTCACCACTAATTTATTGTATCCTTATACTACTCGAAATATGCAAAGCTGTCAATCACATTTTTCATTTTTTCGAGGGCTGCTATATGGCTGAGGGGCTTGGAGGAATAAGAGCAGTTGATATGTTCGCGCATACACCCATATGCGCCAAAATGCCCAAAAACGGGCAAAAAACGGCTCGATATGTTATGCCATACAGTTAAACGGCAAAAAATGCCCTTCGACATGTTTGCGCAGACAACCGCTCTACATGTGACATCAATATCGTTTTCTCGTGCCAGCAGGAATATCGGCTTGGAACGATACGGAAAAAAGATGAGAAGTTGTATAAAAAGTGGGGCAGTGCTTTGAAAAAACTTTCACAGGATCCAACTTATCCAGGCCTGCAAACTCATGAAATCGAACCGCTGACGCGTCGATATGGTGTCAGAGTGTGGCAGTCTTATCTGGAAAATCGAAAGAGTGGTGCGATGCGTATGTATTGGGTATATGGTTCCGGAAAACAGGAAATTACCGTGATTGGCCTTGAGCTACATCCAGAGGACAAGAAGAAAGGTGCATATGACCGGATTATATTATCTGATATAGGTGAGTGAAAAAAATAATTGTTATGAGAGACGGGGATAATTAAGGAGTCGGTTTGCGGGAAACACAGTGGATCATGGTCTTACGACCAGCCCAATTAGTGGTCACCGCTAATTATTGTATTTTTATCCTGCTCGAAATCCTGGATTGGTTCGTTGAGGATATTATTGCCAGATTAAAAAAGCCGCTGAGAAGTTGTGATAGATGAAAAGCACCGATGAAGATGGAAGGTTTACTGTGACACCTACAGATACAGGAGAGCTTCTGGATATGTTGGTGAAACACCAACGAAAACGGTAAGATCACCCACAAAAAATGGAGAATCGAAAAAATCCCGCCCGGATAGTGCCGAGCGGGGAAATACTACAGATTGTGCTTTGTGGCTCTTTGTTTTGCAATGTCGTATGTTTCGTCATCTTCTCGCGCACCGATTACGATGACAATCATGTCGTTGTCCTGCCGAATGATCTTGTAAACGATGCGGATACCTGCGGAGCGCAGCTTGATCTTCAGAAGCCCCGTGAGACGGAAATAATTTTTGTAAAAGCATGCAGTGCTTCTCTAAAATCCCGCTTGCTATGCGGACGGCTTTATGCTAAAGTGTAGGGACGGCGTTACTATTCACAGCTTCCGCTGTGAATGTAACGATTTCGTCCCATTTTAAATGCGTCTGTGACGTATGGGGACGAAATCACACAGGCGAAATGTATTTTGGCGCAGCCTGACAGCGGGTGTCAGGTTCGCCGTGAATGGATACGGGCTACTAGATAGAACAGGAAGGGTATAATTTGGTGCAGGTTGTAGAGACGTTTGGTCGATATGTGGAAAAATGGAGCGGTACTTCTCCGGCGCGCGCGCGGCAGCTGCTGAAGACCGGATGGGAGGCGCAGAATCTGAAGTTTCGGTTCACCCCGGATAAACGGCTGTTTCCGGCGGATCAGCATCTGGCGAGGATGATGATGGACACGATGTTGAAGCCCCTGAAGGATCCGGAGCACAGCGTTCTGGTCAGTGTGTTCACCCCCTGTGAGCTGATACAGGAGCTGGGGCTTTACCCCTATAATGTAGAGAGCTTTTCGTGTTATCTGTCCGCGTCAAAGGCGGAGCGCGCGTTTTTACAGACAGCGGAGGATTCGGGGCTGTCGGAGACGCTGTGCAGCTATCACAAGACGTTTATCGGAGCGGCGAAGAGCGGCGTTCTTCCAAAACCGCGCTGCATTGTCTATACGACGCTTGCCTGTGACGCGAATCTTCTGACATTTAAGGAGCTTGCGGAACTGTACGGGGTTCCGTGCTTTGCGATCGATATTCCGGCAGGGCGAACTGCTGAGAATGTCGCCTATGTGGCGGGGCAGATGCGTGATCTGGCTGTTTTTCTGGAAAAGAATACCGGTAAAAAAATAGATGAGAATCGCTTGCGCGAGCGCATGAAGCGCAGTGAGAGGACGCTTGCCACTTATGACGCGTTTCAGAAGGCGCGTGCGGATAAATATGTTCCCACGGATCTGGTGTCTCCGCTGTACAGCGGAATGACACAGAATATTCTGCTGGGGACAAAGGAAGAGGAAGCCTATGTGAAGCGGTTGCTTTCCGGTCTGAAAAACGCGGAGCCCTCAAAGGGGAAGCGCATTTACTGGATGCACATGATCCCGTTCTGGTCAGATGCGGTGAAAAAAGAGCTGTTGTTCAGGGAGAGTGCGCAGATTGTCGGCTGCGAGCTTTCTCAGGTTGCGGATCCGACGCAGCATTCCGATGATCCATATGAGGATATGGCGCTGCGGCTCGTATATCATTCGCTGAACGGAAGCATTACGCGGCGGATCGACGCCGGAATCCGGCACGCGAAAGAGACAAAAGCGGACGGAGTCGTCTGGTTCAACCACTGGGGCTGCAAGCATACGCTGGGCGGTTCCCAGATCGCGAAAAAACGGTTTGAGGCCGCGGGACTTCCGACGCTGATTCTGGATGGGGACGGCTGCGACCGGAGCCACGGCGGCGAGGGACAGACCGCTACGCGCCTTGGCGCGTTTCTGGAAATGCTGAATGAGTGAGAGGCGCTTGCGGTTCGGGAGAACAAAATGTGGGAAATGTGTGCAGAGAGGATGTAACATTGAGTAAGACATATTATGTGTGTAAATATACGCCGATTGAGCTGTTGAAGGCTTTCGGCGGGGAGTGCGAGAACCTGAATACGATGCCGGAAGGCTTTGACTATGCGGATCAGATCGCGCACCCGAATATCTGCGGGTTTGGAAAATCGGTATTGGAGGCAGTGCTTGCGGGCGGTGATCAGGTAAAGGAGCTGGTGCTGGTCAACTGCTGCGACACGATCCGCAGCGTGTATGATCTGCTGGAGGATTCCGGCCAGATGGATTTTCTGTATATGGTGGACATGCTCCACGGTGGAAATGTGTGCAGCCGGGAGCGTGTGGCTGCGCAGCTGAAGGATCTGGCAAAAAAATATGGCGAATATAAGGGGCGCAGTTTTGATCCGGCAGCGTTTCAAAAGGCATTTGAGCCGCAGGAGCGCATCCTGAAGCCGCACATTGCCGTGCTCGGCGCACGTATGGGTGAAGAGCTTTTTGAAATGACGAAGGCCAGTATGCCTCTGCCGGTCGTAAATGAGACCTGTGTGAATAACCGCTCGGTGGCGTGGACCTGTCAGGGAGTATATTCGGGCGGAGACGGCAAAGGTGTTGATCGGGAAGAGGAAATTACGTCTCGGTCGGAAACATCCGTTCGCGGCGAAGCTGATATTCGTGGCGAAACGGGTACTCATATCGAAGCTGGCGCTGTGGATTTTGACGCTCTGATGGACTGGTACGCGGGCGAGCTTCTTGGGCAGATCCCGTGTATGCGTATGCTGGACAACACCGGACGCAGGCAGCTTTATCAGGATCCCTCGCTCAAGGGGATTATTTATCACACTGTAAAATTCTGTGATTTTTACAGCTTTGAATACTCAGAAATCAAGTCGCATACGGACGTGCCGCTTCTGAAAATCGAGTCGGATTATACGGTACAAAGCAGCGGGCAGTTACTGACCCGGCTGGAGGCATTTGCGGAGAGCCTGAGCCTGAATCCCCATGTCGCGGAAGAGATCTGGAAAGCACAGAGAAGTGAAAACGCCCCCTCGCAAAGCTCGGCGGCGGACGGCGCAGCCTGTTCGGGGGAAAATAGAACAGGCCAGTCAGGTGCGCTGTATGCGGGAGCAGACGGTTCGGGTCAATCGGCTGCGTTTCATGCAGGGGCAGATGGGAGCGGGCAATTTAACACGCTGCATGCGGGAACTCACAGTGGAAAGGGACGTCACATGGGAAAGGGATATTTTGCGGGGATCGACAGCGGCTCTACGAGCACGGACGTCGTGATTTTAAATAAGAAAAAGGAAATGGTGGCAGGCATCATTTTGCCGACCGGCGCGGGCGCGGCTATCGGCGCGGAGCGCGCTCTGGAACAGGCGTTAAACGAGGCAAAGCTTGTGCGGGAGGACATTGACGCGGTAGTTACCACCGGCTATGGCCGCACCGCGATACAGGCTGGCGACAGGAGCATCACGGAAATCACCTGTCATGCCAGAGGCGCGCATTTTCTGGAGCCGCGGGTGCGGACAGTTGTGGATATTGGCGGGCAGGACAGCAAGGTCATCCGGCTCGATGAGGATGGTTCTGTAAAGAATTTTGTTATGAATGACAAATGTGCGGCGGGTACTGGCCGCTTTCTGGAAATGATGGCGAGAACGATGGAAATGAGCCTGGACGAAATCGGAAAGGCGGGGCTTTCCTATGACGAGGATATCACGATATCCAGTATGTGTACGGTCTTTGCGGAGTCGGAGGTCGTCTCGCTGATTGCGCAGAACAAAAAGCCGGATGATATCGTCCATGGCCTGAACAAAGCGGTAGCGGCCAAGACAGCGGCGCTCGTGAAGCGCGTCGGCGGCGAGGAAGCGTATATGATGACTGGTGGCGTAGCGCAGAACCGGGGACTGGTAAAGACGCTGGAGGAACGGCTTGGAACAAGGCTGATCATCAGTGACAAGGCGCAGCTGTGCGGGGCGCTTGGCGCGGCGCTTTTTGCGGCGGATATGGGTGTATATCCGTCAGAATGATCGGGCGTTTATCACATGTCGCGCGGGCTGCGATCGGCAAACCGCAAAAATCAATGTGTCTGTGTTCCGGCGATTACAGGCCACTGGAAAATGTGAAAAATACAGAGTGGTAAATTGTTCGATTCTATAGTAAAATAAGAACATCGCAAAGGACGGCAGATCACAAAGGGGCGACACGGCAGCCTGAAGCTTTTTGCAGGGAACTGCAGGGAACCTCGATGATCGGTAAAATTTGATAAAAACATAACGATTATGAAAAGGAGCGAATTATGGCAAAGCGTGGCGGTTTTCAGGGTGGAATGCCCGGTAATATGAACAACCTGATGAAACAGGCGCAAAAGATGCAAAAGCAGATGGAGGAGAACCAGAAAGCTCTCGAAGAACAGGAGTTTACGGCGGCCGCGGGCGGCGGCGCAGTTGAGGTGACGATTTCCGGTAAAAGAGAAGTGACCAGGGTGAAGCTTTCGGAAGAAGTCGTAGACCCGGATGATATAGAGATGCTGGAGGATCTGATCACAGCGGCGACCAATGAGGCGCTTCGCCAGGTGGAAGAGGCGGCGTCGGCTACCATGTCAAAGCTTACAGGCGGCATGGGCGGACTTGGAGGGTTCGGATTCTGATGGATTACTACGGGAAACGGATGTCAAAGCTGATCGAAGAGCTTTCCGGACTGCCTGGAATCGGAAATAAATCCGCGCAGCGGCTGGCTTTTCACATCATCCATATGCCAAAGGAGCGGGTAGCGCAGCTGACGGATGCGATCACGGACGCGCGTGAGAATGTCCGTTACTGCAAAGAATGCTGTACGCTGACCGATCAGGAAATCTGCCCGATCTGCAGCAATCCTTCAAGAGATAAAAAGACAATCATGGTGGTGGAGACGACCAGAGATCTGGCGGCATATGAAAAAACCGGAAAATACGAGGGCGTCTATCATGTCCTGCACGGTGCGATCTCACCGATGCTTGGAATCGGTCCGGGCGATATTCGTCTGAAGGAGCTGGTGCAGAGGCTTCAGGGAGACGTGGAGGAGGTCATCATCGCGACCAATTCCAGTCTCGAAGGCGAGACTACCGCTATGTACATCAGCAAACTGATCAAGCCGACCGGTATCAGAGTCACCCGTATCGCGAGCGGCGTGCCGGTCGGAGGCGATCTGGAATACATCGACGAGGTCACTCTGCTGCGCGCGTTGGAGGGACGGGTAGAGCTGTGAGCAGTCAACTGTTTACGAAAGCTTTAAACATACTATATATACTATTTGAGCAGGCACATCATGTACCTGCTTTTATAAGTAGTGATGAAGCGACAATTGCCGCACCTGCCTGGCGCAGCGGCAGATGGGGAAGAAATACCAGGCATCCTTCAGGCGAGTCAAAATAAAAAGAATATAGACGTTATCAGCCGCATACAGTCAGAATACACTCGCAAATCTGCTCCGCCATCGTCATGATCAGGGAAAGGCGTGCGGTCTGGAGTGAGAGATATGGCTGGCTGCACTGAGCACCGGCGATTCCGGTAATGGAGATATCGCCGACTGCGGGCAGATTTTTATTTACGCCTACGCCGGGCTTCAGGCTGCCTGGGCGGACGAGCACCGTTCCTACCTTATTTCCATAGCCGAGAGAAGCATCTACAGCTATGATTTTGCTGTGCGGATGCTTTTTCTTTATATGTGAAAGTGTTTGAGACAGATTACAGGCATGGACGGTAGCATCCAGAGTACCGTAGACGATAAGGGTATTCCCCGCGCGTTTTTCGAGCAGGCTGCCGGTGAGAGGGCCAAGGCTGTCGCCAATGATGCGGTCTGTCCCGATGCAGAGGACGACCGGCTTTGGAGTATCCTGCGATTCCCGGAGAAGCTGCCCAAGCAGCAGCGGACAGAGCGGATAGGAAACCGGAATTTCCTGTCCGTGCAGGGTTTCGAAATTTCCCGGCAGGGCTTCAG
>JAJQIE010000236.1 GCA_021199395.1 Lachnospiraceae bacterium
ATTCCTGTGTATCCCTGACCTCTGAGCCATCTGTCCCAAGCAGCACCGCAGCGCCGCGAAGTACCCCGGAAACCACACAGTCCAGCAGCGGCTTTGTGGAACCGGTCGTGTCCACTTTTGAATTGCAGACGCCATCCAGTGCCTGGATAATGTCCGCGACTTCAAGTTTCGGTAATGCAGATTCACTCATTTCATTCGCCTCTTTTCTATTTATTTATTTGTCTTGTAAAAACAAGATAAACTCATGATAAATGCTCCAGTCTCTCTTTGATGGAACGAATTTCTAAAACAGCCGTCGGGCTGTAATCGTAAGGCGAAGAACCATTCCGGTCCGCGTCGATGACTTCCGTATTGTAATGAATCAGGCCCAGCAGATCTTCCTCCGGAATCTTTGACCGGACAAACTCCTCGTCATGTGCATCCCGTACCTTGTTGGCTACTACAAAGACCTGCTTTACACCAAGATCGTCAGCCAGCCGC
This sequence comes from Lachnospiraceae bacterium, assembly GCA_021199395.1. GTDB lineage: Bacteria > Bacillota > Clostridia > Lachnospirales > Lachnospiraceae > Choladousia. The sequence continues at coordinate 481 of JAJQIE010000236.1, forward strand.
TTTACATTGCGGTAGGTCTGTACGCTTCTCGCCCCTGGTTCAATCACAACGATAAAGGCGTCCATGCCGCTCGTTGTTCCACGGCCGAGATGCTCCAGGCCGGCCTCCATATCCAGGATCACCACATCCTCTGAGCGAAGCATAAGATGATTGATGATCCTCTTCAGCATGACATGCTCCGGGCAGACGCATCCGCTCCCGCCTGTCTCGACAGTGCCGAGCACCAGGAGCTTTACGCCATTGCATTTTTTTGCATATTTGTCAGGTATATCATCGACCCTGGGATTCAGCTTGAAAATCTTATTGAACTCATCCGCTCCGGTGCGCTCCTGTACAAGCTGCCGCATCTTTGTGATGGGAAGGATCTTATCAAGCTCCTCCTCGTCAAAGCCAAGCGCCAGACCGAGATTGGCGTCCAGATCCGCATCCGCTGCGAGCACAGGACGTCCCTCGTCCGCGTAAAGCCGTGCCAGCGTTGCCGCAAACGTCGTCTTTCCTACTCCGCCTTTTCCGGTAATTGCAATCTTCATGTATCTACCTCATCCTGCCTGCAAAATACCCATACTGTCTCCACGGCTCTGCGCCGCGAGCCAGTCCTCTGATTTCAGATGATCGAATCATCAGATACCCAGAGCTGTTCTCTTTTCTTCAATGCGCTCGATCATCCGGTCACACAGCTTTTCAATATCTGTCTCAACGGTATAGGCAGCCTCTACCCAGTCGCGGATACCGCCCTGAAGCAGCGCCTCTACCTCAGAAGATCCCGCCGCATACGGGTCAACGCCAAGGAACGTATCCAGACCTGTCGCTACCACGTAGTTGCCGATGGAAACAGCCTTCTCAGACATCCACTCCGGTGCGCAGCCGACTACCGGAAGCTGAGAAATGTTCCACCCGGAATCCTTGGACAGCTCTGAGACAAGAATCATCATACGGCTGATATCTACGCAGGAACCCATATGAAGTACCGGCGGAATGTCAGCCAGCTCACAGACTCTCTTCAGGCCTGCGCCGCACAGATCCTTCGCGCGCTTATCCATCAGGCCCGCCTTTGCCGCAGCCTGCGCGGAGCAGCCTGACGCAACGATGATAATGTCGTTCTCGATCAGCTTCTTCATCAGTTCAATATGCGCGGTATCCGGGCGAACCTTAGGGTTGTTGCAGCCGACCATAGCCACAGCTCCGCGGATTACGCCGGAATTAATGCACTCAATGAGCGGCTTTGTCGTGCCGGTCACATCTACCTGAGAGTTAGTCACAGTATCCAGCGTCTTTACGATCGCCTCTACAGAATAACCCACAGTCGCGTGCTGTTTCATTTTCGGAATATGTACAAGCTCCGGCTTCCGGTTTTTGAAATTCTCAATCGCCATCTTTACGATTGCCTTCGCATTCTCACCCGCGTTTTCCGGTGAAAAACGGATGTAATCCGACTCCGGCATCTGCGCGATCGGGGAAGTCGTCACAAATTTTGTGTGGAAGCACTTTGCAAGAGGCCCAAGCGCCGGGAAAATACACTGTACGTCTACAACAATCGCCTCGCAGGCTCCGGTCAGCACCACATTCTCCTGCTGCAGGAAATTGCCCGCCATCGGAATGCCGCGGCGCATCGCTACTTCATTGGAGGTACAGCAGACACCGGATACGGTAATGCCTTTTGCTCCCATCTCTTTCGCGTAAGCAATCATTTCCGGATCGTCCGCATACTCACAGATCATCTCAGACAGCGACGGGTCATGTCCATGTACGACGATGTTTACATTTTCCTCCACCATAACGCCGAGGTTTGCCTCCGTGTCAATCGGCTTAGGCGTGCCAAACAGGACGTCTGAAAATTCTGTACCGGCCATCGAACCGCCCCAGCCATCTGCCAGACCTGCGCGCAGAGACTGGCGGATCAGAGCCTCCGGCTTCGAAGAACAGCCCATATGAGTCATATGCATGGAACAGGACACCTCACGGTCGATTGCGCGCGGCTCAATCTCCTCACGCGCCCAGATCTCCTGCGTATGCTTAGGCGCTCTCTTAATGAAATTCTGTGTGCCGAATACCTTGCCGTACTCACCGAGCGCAAGAACCGCTACTTCATGAGCCAGATCATAGATGTCTCTGCCCTCTGTCTCAACACCCCACTCCTTCGCGATGCGGATCAGCTTCTCCGGATCTTTTACCTTGTAATTTCCGTCCGGAGACGTGCAGTAAAGCGTATGACAGATCTCACGTCCGTGATCGGAATGTGTCGCCGCGCCTCCGGCTGTAAATCTCAGATAATTGCGCCCCACGATACCGTGCGCGTCGCAGCCGCAGATACCTCTCGGAGCTTTCGGTGTAATGCGGCACGGTCCCATTGTACAGATACGGCAGCAGATACCCTGCTCGCCGAACTTGCAGTGGGGAGTCTGATTTTTCACACGGTACTGATAAGCATCCGCGCCTACCTTCGCTCCAGTCTCAAGAAGCCGGTTGGTAGCCGCCTCAAACTCTTCAACTGTTGTCAACTTAAAGTCTCCCATATCATCCTCCAGGTTAAATATCTAGTTTTTTTATAATTTCATTCAAAGCAAGACGTACAGGCGAATCCTCCGGCAGAGCCGAGGTCGGCCTGCCCTCGCAGTCATATTCATACACCTGCTCATCCTGCGGCACAACTCCAAGGAGAGTAAGTCCCTGTTTTTCTATTTCGTCCTTCGTACCGGCATTCAGCTGTCCATCCGGAGCACGGTTTACGATCAGACCAACGGTAGTGGGATTCAGATTACACTCCTTTATCAGTTCAGAAATACGCCCAGCCGCCTGTACCCCTCTTCTGGAGCAGTCGCTGACCAGAAGAATCGTATCTACCTTAGGCAGAATACCCCGGCTGATATGCTCCATACCGGCTTCGTTATCCACAATAACATACCTGTAATTTGGAACAAGCTTTGCAAGCTGCGCCTGAAGCAGACCATTTACATAACAATAGCAGCCCTGCCCCTGCGATCTCCCCATTACCAGCAGATCAAAATCATCCTCCTCGGCCAGACATCGCTGAAGCATCATTTCCGTATAATCCGCTTTTGTCATCCCGGACGGGATACTTTTATCCAGCTTATCCGCATCGTGAAGAACTGTCTCGCGGACGTCGCCGAGCGTCATCTCCACATCCACGCCCAGCACCTCATTCAGATTCGAATTTGCGTCCGCGTCAACCGCAAGAATCGGTCGTTTGCCTTCCTGGCACATGGTTTGAATCAGCATACCTCCAAGAGTCGTTTTACCCACGCCGCCCTTTCCGGCAATCGCAATCACATTGGCCATGTATCTGTGTGCCTCCTTATATACCGAGAAAGCAGTCCCGGCGGCAGACACACGCGTATGCGCAATCGAACAGGGGAATGCTTCTCTCTGTTAAAGATAAAATATTAAATCAATTCCTGTACCGGGCACCTTTCGCATTACCGGTACTTTCCCGTATAACCATACTCTGGTCCTGCGCGACAGGCCGGATCATCTGAAAACTAATCCGCGCAATTGATCTGAACCTTTCCTCCCGTCAGATCTGCCATCGCGATCGTCCCTTCTATGATCTTTGTGTCACCCATGACATCTGTGAGTGTAATCCGGGTTCCTTCCACATCAATCCTGCTGACATATTCAAGAATGATGCTGTCGGGATTGTTCCTGGCATATACTGTCGCCAGACACATAACTATACACCTCCTTTACATGGAGCAAGGACGCATCTGTAAAGCAGCCTTCCTTTGCCTGTTGCCGCATGTCTACTGTTCCCGAACCGTTGAGAGCGCAAGTCTCAGATAAAGGTTCCCTTTCTGGAACTCATCCACCGCCTTTTTGATCTGATCGGCAACGGCTTCCTTCCCCTCAGCGCGGAATTTGTCCGCCACCTGATCAAGCTCAGCGGCATGATGCTCATTGTGCTGCAGCATGTAGTCAAGCAGAGCGACCATCCGGTCTCCCTCCGGAGCCTCATGCACATGCTCTGCACAGCCTCCACAATGGCTGTCACATGACGATGACTCATGCGTGTGGCAATGTTCTTCCTCATGTCCATGCTCATGGCTGTGCGGATGAGAGTGCTCATACGTATGGGTATGCGTATGCTCATGCTCGTGCGTATGCCCGACCGGATTCCCATTTTCATCCTGAATCAGATGCATAACCAGTCCCCTTTCTACTGTTTTAAATTGGAAGGATCTTTTCAAGCATTGTTAATTTTTTGACATTCCAGTGCACAATACAAGATATCCCCCATAACGGATAACCTCATTTATACTATCATAAACGCCCGAAAACCGCAATGTTTTTCGGGCATTTTTAATGAAAAGTATCGAAAAAAAAACATTAGTTTTTACAGATTTTTTACAGGATCCTACCATGGAGTTAGAGAGTTCTCCACTCCCATATCACGCAGCATCAGGGCGGAAACTGCTTCCTTAGGGTCTTTCCCCTCAAAAAGCACTTTATTTACCTGTTCGATAATCGGCAGCTCCACATTGTATTTTCTGGCAAGAGCTACCGCGGACTTTGTCGAATATACGCCCTCTACGACCATATTGACTTCCTTCATGGCTTCTTCCATTGTATATCCCTGTCCGAGCAGGATTCCGGCGCGGCGATTGCGGCTGTGCATACTTGCACAGGTAACAATCAGATCCCCGATACCTGTCAGACCCGAAAATGTCTCGTAATGCCCGCCCATTTTCGTGCCCAGCCTTGCGATCTCGACCATGCCCCGCGTAATCAGAGCCGCCTTGGCGTTGTCTCCGTATCCCATGCCATCGGCAATGCCTGCCGCAAGGGCTATCACATTTTTCAGGGAACCGCCCAGCTCAATACCGATCATATCGGAGCTGATATAAACGCGGAAAACAGGACTCATAAAATATTTCTGAAGCCACCTCGCTGTCTGCTCATCCTTCGCACCGATCACAATTGTCGTAGGAAGTGCGCGCGCGACCTCCTCCGCATGGCTCGGTCCTGAAATCACTGCCGCATTTGCCTGTGGGATCACATCCTCAATAACCTCAGTCATCGTCATGAGCGTGCCTTCCTCAATCCCCTTCGCGGCATTTACGATCACCGTACCGTCCGCCACCAGAGGCCTCATTTTTTCAGCCGTCTCCCGAACCACAGCGGAAGGGCTGACAAGAACCAGCAGATCCTTATCCGGCACTGCGACGGATAAATCCGACGTCACCCGGATCTGCTCCGGAAGCTTTACGCCGGGCAGCTTTGAGGTAAGCTCATGAGTCGTGCGCAAAAGCTCCGCATCCGATTCCAGAAAAGACCAGAGTGTCACATCATTTCCATTTTCATATAACAGCTTTGAAAGAGCCAGTCCCCAGCTTCCGGCACCGATGATTCCGATTTTAGCCATAATGTAAATCCTCCTGTTCCGGATATCCCGGAATATGATAAACGACATTGCCTGTTTTGCTTTGCGTCATTTTTTCTTTTTGTTTTTATCTAAAATGCCTGCTTTCCTCTCTTCACCCTTACGCAGCCGGTCAATATTTCCCCGATGCCGGTAAAACGCGAGGAATGTGATTGCGGCGGCAATCACATACATCTCATTCAGATATCGCTGCGTCATTCCAAAAATACCCATCTGGCCAAAGATCACAGTCTCGATCAGAAAGCCCGTGCATACAAGCAGTGAGCCGACAGACACATAGCCGGTCAGGAAAAAGCCGAGAGCAAATGTTACAATTGCAATCGCACACATCGGCCGATTCAGGGCCATAATCGTGCCGCCCGTAGTCGCAATCCCCTTTCCGCCCCGGAACCCAAGATAAAAAGGAAAATTGTGTCCCAGAACAGCCCCCGCTCCGGTATAAAGGCAGAGCAGCGGCCAGATATCCGCACAGGCTTTTCCGAATATCAGCCAGGTACAGACCGCGGCAAAGATCGGCTTGAGAGCATCGCCCAGAAAGGTGATCACACCCGCGCCTTTTCCCATGGTCCGGAACATATTCGTTGTTCCGGCATTTCCACTTCCATAATTGCGAATATCGATCCCATGCATCCGACCATAAAAGTAACTGGTCTCAAACAGTCCAAATACGTATCCTATCGCTAGGCATGCCAGACGTTCCATTTAATTTTCTCTGTCCTTTCGTTCCCGGATGATAAACTTAATCGAAGTTCCTCTGAAGCCAAAGGCGTCTCGAATGCGGTTTTCCAGATATCTTGTATAGGAAAAGTGCATCAGGTCTTTGTCATTTACAAAAATCACAAAGGTAGGCGGCTTAACCTTCACTTGAGTAATATAGAACAGCTTCAGGCGCTTCCCTTTATCTGAAGGCGGCTGCTGCAGCGCTACGGCTTCCGCCATAATCTCATTCAGAACACCCGTCTTTACGCGCATCGACTGATTCTGGAGCACCATATCAATCGTCTCAAAGAGCTTAGGCAGACGCTGGCCGGTCTCCGCCGAGATAAAAATAATCTCCGCGTAAGGCATGAAAGAGAGCACCTGCCGGATCCTGGCCGTGTATTCATTTACCGTTTTATTATCCTTTTCGATCGCGTCCCATTTGTTGACCGCAATCACGATGCCCTTGCCGCGCTCATGCGCGATCCCTGCAATATGGGCGTCCTGCTCTGTCACGCCTTCCGTAGCGTCTATCATCATGACAACCACATCCGCGCGCTCTATCGCTGTGACCGTCCGGATGATGCTGTAGCGCTCAATCTGTTCTTTGATCCGGCTCTTTCTCCGCAGACCGGCCGTGTCAATAAACACATACTCCTGATCCTTCCATTTTACAGTCGCATCGACCGCGTCGCGGGTCGTGCCGGCGATATCCGTGACAATCAGCCTCTTTTCGCCGAGCAGCTTATTAATCAATGACGATTTGCCAACATTTGGTTTGCCAACAATCGCGATCCGGGGCCGCTCGTCCTCCTGCGTATACACCTTTTCCGGATCAAACCAGGAAGTCACCTTATCCAGCATATCGCCAAGCCCCTGACGATTTGAAGCGGAAATCGGT
>JAJQIE010000267.1 GCA_021199395.1 Lachnospiraceae bacterium
GTATGTGCACGGCTGCATAGCCGGAGGCCGGTATTACATGCACATAAACGCGAAGGGCGATGTGGAGCCGTGCGTGTTTATCCACTACTCCAACTGCAACATCAAGAATACCTCGCTGAAGGATGCCTTAAAGAGCCCGCTCTTCCAGGCGTACCACGACAATCAGCCGTTCAATAAGAATATGCTGCGTCCCTGCCCGATGCTGGAGAATCCGGAGTGCCTGCGCGCGATGGTAAAGAAGACGGGTGCTGTGAATACGGATTATCAGAGCCCGGAGAGTGTGGATGATCTTTGTGATAAGACGACGCCATATGCAGATGCGTGGAAGGAAACCGCGGATAAAGTCTGGGAGGAAAACCCTAAGAGCAAAATTGACAGTCCGAGAAAAAGATAAAAGAAAAGAAACGGCAGAAAAAGAATTATCAGAGAGCTTCCCCGGAAAAGGTTCTGAGGAAGCTCTCGATTTCTATTGATTATAATTTACAGGAGGAAATGCGATGTATAACGAAGCTGCGCAGGAATTGCTTTCTTTTATAAAAAGTTCGCCGACGCCCTTCCATGCCGTTTGGAATATCAGCGGTATGTTGGAGAAAGAAGGGTTTGAGAGATTGAAAGAAGGCTCTGTGTGGGATATAAGACCGGGCGGAAAGTATTATGTAACAAGAAATGGCTCCAGTATCCTGGCATTTAAAACTGGGACACAGATAGAGAACTACAGCTTCCATATTACGGCATCCCACAGCGATTCGCCGACCTTTAAATTAAAAGAGAATGCACAGATTGATGTCAAAGGGAAATATACGGTTCTGAACACAGAAGGCTATGGGGGAATGATTTGCTCCACATGGTTTGACAGACCGCTTTCTCTGGCCGGAAGAGTGATCGTAAAAGAAGGAAGCAGCCTTGTATCCAGACTTCTGAATATTGACCGGGATCTTCTTATGATTCCGAGTCTCGCAATCCATATGAACCGGGAAGTGAATGAGAAACAGTCACTGAATAAACAAAAGGATATGCTGCCGGTCTACAGCGGAAAAACAATGGATGCGGATGCGTTAAAGAACCTGGTGGCGAACGAACTGCGAGTGGAAGCAGAGCAGATATACGGGACAGATCTCTTTCTGTATAACAGAGCAGAGCCTTCCGTCTGGGGAGCTGATGGCGAATTTATTTCCAGCCCGCGGCTGGATGATCTGGAGTGCGCGTATGCATCTCTGGAGGGATTTTTACGCGGAGAAAACAGGGAATCCGTCAGCGTATATGCGTGTTTTGATAACGAAGAAGTGGGGTCGCATACGAAACAGGGAGCTGCGTCTACGTTTCTTAGTGATGCGCTGACCCGTATGAATGCCGCTCTGGGAAAATCGCCGGAAGATCTTTCAAGGGCGCTTGCTTCCAGCTTTATGCTGAGCTGCGATAACGCGCATGCCGTTCATCCGAATTACCCGGAAAAGACCGATGTGTGTAATTGTGTATATATGAATGAAGGGATTGTGGTCAAATCTCATGCCGGACAGAAATATACCTCAGATGCGGTGAGCATTGCCCTGTTTAAAATGATCTGTGAGAAAGCTGGCGTGCCGGTTCAGTTTTTTGCGAATCGTTCGGATATGAATGGCGGAAGCACCCTTGGGAATATTGCCATGTCGCAGGTATCGGTGAATACCGTGGACATCGGGCTTGCGCAGCTGGCGATGCATTCCTCTTATGAAACGGCGGGAATCCGGGATGCGGATTATCTGATTCGGGCAGTCGAAACCTTTTATAACAGTCATATCTGCGAGACAGAGCCAGGGGTTTATGAAATACGGGATGACAGTATCAGAAAAAAGGAGGGCCGAGGCCATGTCCTGTGACCCCGGCGAGTATGAAAAAGAAAGATTTTTAAAGCACTTGCTGTTTGCTTCTGAAAAAAAGAATATAGCAGCTTTGTGAAGAAAAAATGACTGTATTGTGGAAAAATTGTAAAGAGACTGTGGAGGTTTTGTGTGTGCGGATTATGACAACGGCGCTTTTGACTATGAATGTACTGACCGGTAAGAAAAAATAATGAAAGCGAAGGTTTATCCGTCGGATGCGTGGAAAAACCAGTCGATTTTTTATTTCAGGTCGGTATGCTTCAGGTAGACGATGTTAAACTCACGGATGATGCGGTCGTCCTGAAGCTGAAATTTTCCCAGAGCCGGATCGCTGTCGGCGAGCACATTGTATACAAAAGAAACGCCATAACCCTCGCGGACGAGATCAAGGATTACCTTGAAGCTGGAAATGCAGATACGGCGCTGAAAGCGGCTGAGAGATTCATTGTAGCCCATCAGCTCCTGTTCAAGAATTGCGCGTGTGCCGGAGCCGTCCTCGCGATGGATGATCGTCTCGCCAAGCAGCTCCTCGATACTGACAGTCCTTCCGGCGAAGGGGTGATCCTTGCGGCAGATCCCGACGAAGGGCTCCCGGCGAAGCAGGATGGAGTCAAAGCATTCCTTGTCAAAAAAACCTTCAACTACCGCGAAATCGAGCCGGTCTGTTTCTAATGCCCGCAGAAGATGCTCCGTATTGTCTACGAGGAAATCCAGAGAATGATCGGGATCCGCCAGAAAACGGTGGAGATATTCTGTAAGAAAGTAGTCGCCAATCGTTTTTGTAGCGCCGATCCTGAGCGCGCGGACGGCGTCGGCTTTCCGGAGCCTGTCGCGCAGAGACTGCTCCTGATGGCGTACCGCGCGGGCATAGGTTTCGAGCGTTCTGGCCGCTTCGGTTTTTTCCAGCTTTCGGTTTGCGTAGCAAAACAGCCGACAGCCGTATTCCTCTTCCAGATGGTGGATCTGCTGTGTAACTGCGGGCTGCGTAAGATGCAGAATACTGGCGGCCTGACGGTAGCTTCCGCACTCGCATAGTGTTAAAAAGGTTTCGATTCGATAATCCAGCATGGCTGACGAGACTCCTTCATACTTATAAATTTTACTAATCAATACATAAATATTGTTAAATTGATTTTATCATTGGATGAGCGTATAATCAAGAAAAAAAGGAGTCTGGACTATGAATGTTGTAGTAATCGGCGGCGTTGCTGCCGGAACAAAAACCGCTGCGAAGCTGATGCGTCAGGATCGCAGTGCGAATGTCACTGTCTACACAAAGAGCAGGGATATTTCTTATGCCGGCTGCGGTCTGCCCTACTATGTGGGCGGCAGTATCGAGAGCCGGGAGGAGCTGATCGTCAATACCCCTGAAAGCTTTACCGGGCTGACTGGGGTAAAGGTGTGTACCGGGATGGAGGCAGTCTCAGTAAACGCCGCGGAGAAGACGGTGTCATTTGCAAATGGGGAAGCTGTATCCTATGATAAGCTGGTCATTGCTACCGGCGCGGAGCCCTTTGTGCCGGATGTGCCGGGCAAAGCCCTGCCGGGTGTGTTTACAATGCGATCGCCTGACGACGCGATCAGCCTCCGCGCGTGGGCGGAGAAGAATGACTGCCGCAGCGCAGTGGTTGTGGGCGGAGGCTTTATCGGCCTGGAGATTGCGGAAAACCTGATGGCAAAGGGGCTGAAGGTCACGGTTGTCGATATGGCTTCTCAGGTTATGCCGAATCTGTTCGATGCGGAGGTGGCCGCGTATATACGCAGGAAGCTGCAGGCAAAAGGGATGCGGATCGTCACCGGCGCGGGACTTGAGGAGATTCTGGGACAGGAAAGGGCCGCGGGAATCCGCACGAGCGCGGGCAGCTTTGAAGGAGAGCTGGTTGTACTGGCGATCGGCGTCCGTCCGGCGACCGCTTTTCTTTCGGATTCCGGGATTGAGATGAACCGTGGTACAATCGTTACGGATAAGTACCAGCGGACGAATCTGGACGATGTCTATGCGGTCGGCGACTGCGCGCAGGTTTACAACCGGCTGACCGGAAAAGGGCAGTGGTCCGCGATGGGCTCTACCGCCAATATTACCGGGCGTATGCTGGCAAAAAATCTGACCGGAGCGAACCTCGCCTATGGCGGCTGCCTTGGCACCGGCGTTGTGAGGCTGGCGGACGATCTGAATGCCGGACGAACGGGGCTTACGGAAATGCAGGCGAAGGAGGCGGGCCATGACGTGATCACTGCTACCTGCGTTACGGATGACAAAGCGCATTATTATCCGGACTCCTCTGTTTTTGTCACAAAACTGATTGCGGATAAAACGACGCGCGAGCTGCTGGGTATCCAGATACTGGGCTCCGGAGCCGTGGACAAGATGGTGGACATTGCGGTTACCGGCATTTCCATGGGGATGAAGGCAGATGAGTTTGATACGCTGGACTATGCCTACGCGCCGCCCTTCTCGACGGCTATTCATCCGTTTGTACAGGCCTGCTATATTCTGGAAAATAAGATGAGCGGGGCTTATGAAACATTTACGCCGGCTGAGTACGCGGCTGGAAAGGCGAAAGGCTACCGGGTGCTTGATGTCAGTCCAAAGCCCGCGATTCCGGGCGCGAAATGGATCGACCTTACAGCGCTGAATGCACTGGGCAAAGGCGCTGGGAGAGCGGACGAAACCAATGAAGCCGGAAACCGGGAAAATGCGAATGAGGTTCAAAACAAAGAAGCTTTCCGGGCGCTCGATGGAGTCTCAAAGGATGAAAAGCTTCTGCTGGTCTGTGCGAAGGGGAAGCGCGGATATTTTCTGCAGAATCGGCTGAAAGCCCTTGGATATACAAACACGCGCGCACTGGAGGGCGGTCTGTACATAAATACGGTAAAGGTGGAATTCACCGGCACGCTGCCTCCGGAAGAGATTAAGCGTGTAAAAGGACTTGGCTGCCTGCAGGATAAGCGCTATCCTGACGTATTTAATGTCCGCGTGATCACCCGCAACGGAAGAATTACCGCTGAGGAGCACCGTGTAATCGCTGAGGCGTCTGAGCGCTTTGGCTCCGGCGCGGTGACAATGACGACGCGGCTGACACTGGAAATCCAGGGTGTGAAGCACGCCAACATCCAGCCGCTGATCGAATTTTTAAATGAGCATGGACTGACGACCGGCGGAACCGGCTCGCTGGTGCGTCCGGTCGTCTCCTGTAAGGGGACAACCTGTCAGTACGGCCTGATCGATACCTTTGGCCTGTCGGAGCGTCTGCACGAAGCGTTCTATGTAGGGTATCACGGTGTGACACTGCCGCACAAATTCAAGATAGCGGTAGGCGGATGCCCGAACAACTGCGTAAAGCCGAACCTGAATGATCTTGGTATTGTCGGCCAGAGAGTTCCAGTGGTGGATCTCAGTAAGTGCCGCGGCTGTAAAAAGTGCAGGGTGGAAGCTTCCTGCCCGGTACATGTGGCAAAGGTAGTGGACGGAAAAATACAGATCGATCCGAATGCCTGCAACAACTGTGGCCGCTGTAAGGATAAGTGTGTGTTTGACGCGCTGGAATATCGGGATGGCTATCGCGTATATATCGGCGGACGCTGGGGAAAGAAAGTCGCGCATGGGGAGCCGCTGCCGCGAATCTTTACCTCAGAAGAGGAAGTGATGGATCTCGTAGAGAAAGCAATTCTGCTGTTCCGGGACGAGGGATTGTCCGGAGAACGGTTCGCCGATACGGTGACGCGGCTCGGATTTGATACCGTCAGCAAAAAATTGCTGGAAAGCAAAATTGATCGGGAGGCGATCCTGAAAAAGACAGTTAAGGGCGGAGCTACCTGCTAAAGAACTGTTAAACAGGATATGCGTGTCGGGCAGGAAGCGACAAGCCGCATCCTGCCCGATCCATATGTTCAGAGAGAAACCTGTGCCAGCTTTTCACCGAGTGCGCGAAGCGCCTGCTCTGCTTCATCGTCCGGTGCGTCCGCGCAGATCACGCCTTCGTCGTTTACTACTGTAGCGCCGGCTTTCTGCATACGTTCGACCCAGTTGCGCATCCACTCGCCGTCTCCCCAGCCGTAAGAGCCAAATAATCCAATGGTTTTTCCGCTCACGTTTTTTTCAAGCTCCTCGATAAACGGTTCCACAATGGTTTCCTCCAGAACCTCATCGCCCATCGCCGGACAGCCGAGCGCGAATACCTGCTCCTCCGCCAGATCAGCCGGAGTGATGTCTTCCATAGAGACTGTTTTTGCGTCGCCGGCACCCTTTGCCACGAGATCGGCCATTGCCTCAGTGTTGCCCGAACCGCTCCAGAATACTACCTTTAATTCTGCCATGTTTATTCCCTCCTGAATAATTATGATATATATGGTAATGGATGCCCGGATATCTGAAACTGCTTTCGGATATCGGAAATCTCCACTCCTTCCCGGCACAAACCCAGAACCGTTTCTTTCACATATTCATATAATTTGAAAATTCTGTTCGCGTATGTCACATCGTCATATACTTTCCAATAGCCGGACATTTTGAAATTTCGCCCGCCGTTTTCAATGAATCCTGTCACGTCCTTCAACGGATAACCGAAAAGGACTCCCATTTCATGCGGAAATTCAGCTTCGCCTTGCTTATAGCGCTGAAAACGCGCCGCAAGCCGCCCAAGCACTGCTTTCAGGTCGCCGGTATCGTATCCGCAGGCCTGCAAATACTGTTTTCTGTCTATGTCTGTCAATAGCCTCCGCAGCACCTTTGGGTCATACAGGAGCCAGTAATCCTTCTCTGTGGAACGATGCAGCAGGTATCCGTTAAGCTCCGTTCCCCGCAGCGCGTGTCTGAGGCCATTTTGATTTCCCTGCTCTACGATCAGCAGGTTTGACGGCTTGATTCCGGCTATGACCGGTGCGCATTGCTGACCAAGAATACAGCGGATCCTTTCTGTTCCCATGCCTTTTCACCCCCGAAAGATAATAAACTGTAAAAATATTTTATTGTTCTATCTTCTGCATCGTTTCGCTGTTTTATTCCTCTGTGGTGCCAGTAGCCCATATGGCAATTTCATCTGCATAATGCGCACAAGCTCCTGCGATACGGTTTATTAATATTCTGAAACTCGCATCAGGGTAGTTTGTTCCATATGCAAGTTAGAAACATCTAACCACATGTTCTGAAAAATGGCGTCCGTGTGAACGCCGACAGCCCGGATATCGAAGTAAAACGCAAGAAGCTGTTCCATGCCTGAGTTAGCTTGCGCTAACCAATATAACAGCAGAACCGGACTTTGTCAAGGGGGTTTTTGCGCAGAAAAATCGTATAGAAAAGAATAAATTTGCTTTTGACTTTTTAAAAGAAAAAATGGTATAATTTTACAGTAATCAGGTATTAAATTTTCATATTATCATGCAATTTCGGTACTTGTTTATCTCTATTCGTGTCTTTGGCCGTAATAGGTATCTCGACGGTTTGTCAGAAAAGGAGGTGTAGGGATGAAAAGAGTAAAGGCGGCCTGCATTTGTCAGACATTGCATTTTATGCTTAAAGAAGATTTGTCTCACGAATATGCTGTGAAAATGGTCAGGGAAGAGGT